>CAZKFP010000177.1:0-17586 GCA_964552085.1 uncultured Steroidobacteraceae bacterium | reverse complement strand
CCGATCCGGATGCATCGGCCCGAGGTGATCCTCTCGTTCGGCCCCGACGGCATCACCGGCGACCCCGACCACGTCGTTCTCTCGCGTGCCGTGACCGCGGCGTACGCGCTCGCCGCGGAGCCGCTCTCGTACGAGGACGACCTCGAGGAGGACCAGGTGGCCTGGCGCGCCGCGAAGCTCTACCAGCTCGTCGTTCCTCCATCCGCGCTCGCCGGGATCGGGGAGCGGGCGCCGGCGGAGGGCTATGGCTCCGCCGGCGAGCCGACCGTCGACGTCGAGCTCGGGGAGCTGGCACAGCTCAAGCTGGCCGCCATCAGCCGCCACGTCTCGCAGACGGGCTCCGCCGGCCCGTTCCACGACTGGGGCACCGAGGTGCGTGACCAATTCCTCGCGACGGAGCACTACCGGCTCGCCGCCTCCGCCCTGCCGGTCGCGGCTGGAGGCGAGCGCTCCCTGTTCGAGGGGCTCGCCTAGCACAACATCGGTCGTGTGAAGCGAAGGTCGGGCTCTGCTACGCTCAGTGGGCCGCATCGGTCCCGCACGAAGGAGTACCCGAGCCCGCTCATGTCCGATCAGCTGACGAACGACAACATCATGGCGGCCCTCGGTGGCGTCAAGGATCCCGAGATCGGGCGTGACCTCGTCTCGCTCGGGATGGTGAAGAGCATCGTCGTCGATGGGAGCGTCGTCGACCTGACGGTCGAGCTGACCACGCCGGCCTGCCCGCTCAAGGCGACGATCGAGAGCGACATCGGTGACGCGCTGACGGCGCTCGGGGCCAGCCTCGTGCGCGTCGACTGGTCGAGCAACGTGAAGCGCACGTTCGGCGGGCCGGCGTCCGATCTCATCCCCGGCGTTCGGAACACGATCGCCGTGGCGTCGGGCAAGGGCGGCGTGGGCAAGTCGACGATCGCCGTCAACCTCGCGGTCAGCCTGGCGCGCGACGGAGCGAAGGTCGGCCTGCTCGACGCCGACATCACGGGACCGAACGTTCCGCTCATGATGGGGACGCAGGGGGCTCACGTGACCGGTAGCGGCGGGAAGCCGAACCCGGTCGTCGCGCACGGCGTCCAGATGATGAGCATCCAGTACTTCCTCCAGGGCGATGCCCCGGTCATCTGGCGCGGGCCGCTCATCCACTCCGCGATCGCCCAGTTCCTGCGCGACGTCGAGTGGGGCGAGCTCGACTACCTCGTCATCGACCTGCCGCCGGGCACCGGCGATGCCGCGCTGTCGCTCTCGCAGCTCATCCCGCTCACCGGGGCCGTCATCGTGACGACGCCGCAGGAGGTGAGCCTCCTCGACGCGCGCAAGGCGATAGGCATGTTCGACAAGGTGAACGTGCGGACGCTGGGCGTGATCGAGAACATGAGCGGCTTCATCTGTCCCGACTGCCGGGCCGAGCACGACATCTTCGGCTCCGGTGGCGGGGAGCGGATCGCGCGCGAGCTCGAGCTCGAGGTGCTCGGACGCATCCCGCTCGAGCCCGCCGTGCGCGCGGGTGGCGACGCCGGCGTCCCGATCACCTCGGCCCAGTACCCCGGCGGTGACGACTCCGTGGCGGCCGCCGCGCTGCGCGAGGTGGCGCGTACGGTCGCGGGCAGGGTGAGCGTGCTCGCGGCGCCGGCGATGGTCGCCAGCACCGCCTGAGCATCGCTGGACTGCGGTCCATTCCGGGGAGGTTTGTCAGGGGTAAACGTCCCCCAAATGGGGGATTGCCGCGGGGTCGTCGCGTCCCGAAAATCGGCGCATGCGAATCGCGGTCATCGGTGACATCCACGCGAACCTTCCGGCGCTGCAGGCCGTGCTCGACGACATCTCGCGGATCGGCGCCGACGCCGTCTACTGCGTGGGCGATGTCGTCGGCCGCGGGCCGCATCCGCGCGAGGTGATCGACGAGCTGCAGCGGCTCGAGATCCCGACGGTCCAGGGCAACTGGGACGAGGCGGTCGGCATGGACCGCGAGCAGACCGGCGCGGCCTGGACCACGGCCGAGGCGGAGGCGGAGGGCAACGCTTCGATGCGCTGGTCGGCTGAGCAGCTGAGCGAGGAGCACAAGGCCTGGCTCAGGACCCTGCCCCGGACGCGGCGCGTGACGCTGGCCGGCAGGTCGGTCTTCTTCTTCCACGGCTCGCCGATCCGCGAGAACGAGTACCTGTGGTCGTCGCGCCCGTCGCGCGTCTTCGCCCGCATGGCGAGCGACGAGGCGGACGACATCCTCTGCTTCGGCCACACGCACGAGGCATTCAATCGTGTCGTCGGCCAGGCCCACTTCGTCGCGTGTGGCTCGGTCGGCTGCGGGACCGATGGCGACGCGCGTGCCCGGTACGCGGTCATCTACATCGGCGAGCCCGAGATCGTCGTCGGCTTCCGATCGGTCGACTACGATCAGGACTCGGTGATCCGCGACATGGCCGATGCGGGCAGGTCCGTGGAGCTCCTGGGCGAGCCGCCGACCGAGCGACCGCACCTTCCGACCGAGGTCGTGGCGGTCTAGGCCGTCGCCTCGGTCTCCGGAGGCGTGCCGGTCGCCGGCCGCGGGCGCCGCTCCCGCTTTTCGCGCGTGTACGGGCGCCCGACCGCCGCGGGAGCCAGCGAGCGGCCGACGACGCCGGCGAGGACGATGATCGTGACGAGGTACGGCACGGCGCTGTAGAACTGCGACGGCACCGAGGAGAGGAACTCGCCCAGCGCGCCCTCCGGCGGCCCGAAGCGCACGGCCCGCTGCATCCCCTCCGAGGCGGTGAAGAGCAGCGCGGCGCCGAAGGCACCGATCGGGGTCCAGCGGCCGAAGATGAGTGCCGCGAGGGCGATGAACCCGCGGCCGTTCGTCATTTCGCCCTGGAACGAGTTGCCGAACTCGATCGTGAGGTAGGCGCCAGCGAGGCCGGCAAAGACGCCGCCGAGGATGACGTTGCGGTACCGCAGGCGGACGACGTCGATCCCCACCGTCTCGGCCGCCTCGGGATGCTCTCCCACGGCGCGCGTGCGCAGGCCCCAGCGCGAGCGGAAGAGCAGGACCTGCATCACGATGACCGCCACGAGCAGCCCGAGTCCGATCGGCCCCTGGGCCAGCAGCGCCTCGAGCAGCCAGCCGACGACCGGCAGATCGGTCAGCGCCTCGGGCGGGTTCCAGCGTGTGAACTGCCCGGCCGAGGGCGGGGCAGACCGGCTGACGAGCAGGTTGAGGTACCCGGTGATGCCGACCGCGAAGATGTTGATGATCGTGCCGGAGATGATCTGATCGGCGCGCACGGTGATCGAGAGCCAGGCATGCACGAGGCTGACGAGCATCGCGGCGCCGATGGCCGCGGCGAGGCCGATGAGGAGCGCCGGCGACATCCCGAGCGGACCGATCGCGCCGGACGGAACGACCTGGGCCACGAGCGAAGCGGTCCACCACGCGACGAAGGCGGCGGTCAGCATCATGCCCTCGATGCCGATGTTCACGACACCAGAGCGCTCGTTCATGAAGCCGCACAACGCGCCGAGGGCGATCGCGGTCGCGGCCGCCACGATCGTCGGCGCGATGATCGGAAGGACGTCGATGACGTATCCGATGAACTGGAAGGCGAGCCCGATGACCGGGATGTCGTACAGCAGGTCGATCATCGCGCTACCTCGCCACCTGCTCGCCGTACGAGCGCGTGATGGTCTGAAGCTCCGAAACGCCGGTGCCCTCGGCGCGGATGCGGAAGATGGCGCGGACGATGATGTCCGCGGCGAGGAAGAAGAGGATCACGGCCTGGAGCACGTTGATCATCTGGACGGGGATGCCGGCCTGGATCTGCATCAGCCCCGCACCCGCGCGCATCGCGCCGAAGAGCAGCCCGGCGAAGAGGATGCCGACCGGGTGGGCGCGGCCGAGCAGCGCGACCGCGATCGCGTCGAACCCGACGCTCGTCGCGTAGGCCGCCGGCATGTGCCGGGTCTGCCCGAGGATCTCGGTTGCCCCGGCGAGCCCGGCGAGCAGCCCGCCCAGCGCCATCGTCATCGTGATGAGGCGCCGTGGGTGCATCCCGGCGTAGCGGGCGGCATCCGGATTGGCGCCGACGGTGCGGATCTCGAAGCCCAGCGTGCTGCGGAAGAGGAGCCAGGCGATGATCGGGACCGCGATCGCGGCGAAGAGGATGCCGATGTGCCCGTCGCGGCCGGCGATGATCGGGAGCGTCGCCGAGGTGATCGTGTCGGTGCGGGTGAAGGTGACGCCGGTGCCACGCAGCGGGCCGGAGACGACGTACGCCACGATCTGGATGGCGACGTAGTTCAGCATGATCGTGGTGACGACCTCGTGCGCGCCGGTGTACGCCTTGAGGAAGCCCGGAATGAAGCCGTAGGCCAGCCCGGCGACCGCACCGGCGAGCACCGCCAACGGAATTGCGACGACCGGTGACAGCTCCGCGGTCGAGATGCCCATCGCCGCGGCGGCGAGGGCGCCGACGAGGAATTGGCCCTGGGCGCCGATGTTGAACAGGCCGGCCTTGAAGCCGATGCCAACCGCGAGCCCGGCGAGGATGAGTGGCGTGGCCTGCACGAGCGTGCTGACGATCGCGTTGACTGAGCCGAGCGACCCCGCGACGAGCGCGCCGTACGCCGTGATCGGCAGCATCGGATTGATGCTGCCGCGCACGAGCGGGCTCGACGCGATCATGATGACCGCGCCGACGACGAGCGCCAGCCCGATGGCCGTTGCCGGCAGGATCGCGATGTGCAGCGCACGGCGCCACGCCGGCTGCCGTGCAGTGCTCGGCTTCGCTGGCGACGACGCCTGCGGCGGTTGCTCTTCGGGCAGGGTCTCGCTCGTCACAGGCCCGTCGCTCACGGCATCGTCCCGGACCCCTCTGCCGCCTCCTCGCGACCGCCGGTCGCCATGAGCAGGCCCACCTCCTCGCGGTTCGTGCTGCGGGCATCGAGCACGGAGGCGATCCGGCCGCGGTACATGACGGCGATCCGATCCGATAGCTCGAGGACCTCGTCCAGCTCGGCCGAGACGAGGAGGACGCCGACACCCGCGTCGCGCTTCGCGATCGCCTGGCGATGGATGAACTCGATGCTGCCGACGTCCAGGCCGCGCGTCGGCTGGTCGAGGACGAGGAGCCGCAGCTCGCCGTCGAACTCGCGGGCCACGACGACCTTCTGCTGATTGCCGCCGGACAGGCTGCTCGCCGCGAGCGTCGCCGCTGGCGTTCGGACGTCGTACTCGGAGACGACGCGCTCCGCGTACCGAAGGATGGCGTCCTCGTCGCGGACGACGCCGCTCGAGAATGGCGCGTGGTAGTAGTCGTTCAGGCACAGATTGTCGGCGATCGAAAAGCTGAGGACGATGCCGAAGCGATGGCGGTCTGCGGGGACGAATCCGACGCCGCGCTGATGGAGGCGGCGCGGATTCATGCCGGTTACGTCGTTCCCGTCCAGGGAGACGCGGCCGGAGGCGACCGGCCGCAACCCGACGAGCGCGCCCACGAGCTCGTCCTGGCCGTTGCCGGCGACGCCGGCGATACCGAAGATCTCTCCGGCGCGGACCTCGAACCCGACGTCGTGGACGACCTCGCGGCCACGATCGTCCTTCACGTGCAGCCCCGCCACGGTCAGCATCGGCTCACCCGGATGCGACTCGCCGCGGTCGACGGTCAGCTGGACCTCGCGACCGACCATGAGCTCGGCGAGGTCGTCCTCGTCGGTTTCGGCCGGGGCCCGTGTGCCGACGACCCTGCCGCGGCGGATGACGGTGATCCGGTCCGCGATCTCGAGGACCTCGTAGAGCTTGTGGCTGATGAAGACGATCGCGTAGCCCTCGGCACGCAGCCGGCGCAGGACGTCGAAGATCTCGCGCGTCTCCTGCGGCGTGAGGCTGGCCGTGGGCTCGTCGAGGACGAGCACCCGGGCCTCGCGGTAGAGGGCCTTGAGGATCTCGACCCGTTGCTGCCAGCCGACCGAGAGGGTGCCGACGGCCTGTTCGGGGTCGACCTCCCAGCCGAACGTCGCGCCGAGCTCGCGGATGCGGTCGGACGCGGTCCTCCGATCGAGCATGACCGGGTTCGCCATCGGCTCGTCGCCGAGGAGGATGTTCTCCGCGACGCTGAGCACGGGCACGAGCATGAAGTGCTGGTGCACCATGCTGATGCCGCGCCGGATCGCGTCGGTCGGCCCGTCGATTTCGACCGGCTCGCCGTTCATGAAGATCTCGCCCTCGTCGGGCACGGCGAGGCCGTAGAGGATGTTCATCAGGGTCGACTTGCCAGCCCCATTCTCCCCGAGCAGGGCGTGGATCTCTCCGGCGCGCACGTTGAGGGTGATGTCGTCGTTGGCGACGACGCCGGGATATCGCTTCGTGATCCCGCGCATCTCGAGCAGGGAAGCGCCCGGATCGGCGGTCGCGTCCTGCGGCGAAGTCGTGGACATCGTCACGGCGTCATCCTATGGCTGGATGCGACGAGCGGGCCAATCATGGCGACTGGCCCGCTCGTCATTCGTTCAGCTCAGTGCCCCGCCGCTCAGGTTCCGGTGTCCGGGTCGCCCGAGAAGCACAGGTCCGAAGGCAGGCACGGGTCGAGATCTCCCGACGCCATCTGCGAGAGGGCGTCGTCGATCGCCGACTGCGTATCGGCGTCGATGAGGTCGGCGAACTGGTAGAACGGCGAGAGGCCGATGCCCTCGTTGTCGGCGCCGTAGAAGACGTTGCTGCTGCGGGCCGATCCCTCTCCGGCGGCGACGATGCCCTCGGAGACCGCCTTCGTCAGCTTCTTCTCGGCGCTCGTGACGATGCACTCGGCGCTGTCGGGGGTCGAGACCCACTGGTCAACGTCGACGCCGATCCCGTAGATCCCGGCCTCCTCGACCGACTGCAGCACGCCGTTGCCGGTCTTGCCGGCGATCTGGAACATGACGTCCACGCCTTCGTTCTGCTGCAGGAACTGGTCGGCGAACGTCTTGCCCGCCGTTGGGTCGTTGAACGCCACCGTCAGGTCATCACTGATGTAGTTGATGTGGACGGTCGCATCCTCGTTCACGCTCATGACGCCGTTCTCGAAGCCGCGCGCGTAGTTCACGACCGGCGGGATGAACCCGGCGCCGCCGATCGCGGCGACCTCGCCGGACTCGCTGATGGACGCCGCCACGATGCCGGCCAGATAGCCGGCCTGCGCCTCGTTGAAGATGAGGCTCTCGTAGTTGTCGAGCGGGTCATTCGCCTGGAACTGGTCGACGCCGATGAAGTGGACGTCGGGATTGGCCTCGGCGGCCGCCAGGGTGGCCTCGCCGAGCGCGAAGCCGACGGTCACGACGACGTCGTACTCCTCGTCGATGAACGACTGGATGTTCGTGTCGTACTCGCTCGACTCGGTGGTGATGATGCTCTGGGGCTCGGGTGCACCGATGATCGCCACACCGAGCAGGACGCCCTCCCAGCTGTACTGGTTGAAGTTCCGATCGTCGAGCGTGCCGACGTCCGTTACCAGGCCGACCTTGAGGTCACTACTGCCGGCCTCGGCCGTGTCGGGCTCCGGCGTGGCCGGGGCGGTGGCGTCGCCGACCGGCCGGCATAGGCCATTCGCGCCGTCGCCGGGCGACCCGCCGGTATCACCGAGGCAGGCCGCCAATATGACCGCCAGGCCAGCGAGCATCGCCATGGCGATGACGCTTGGATGCTTCCGCATGAAATCTCCTCCACACCGTTCGGGTGCGCTCAGGGCCGCGTCGTGCGGCGCGTCGGATGCGCTCGGGCCTTGGGCACCTGGCGCAGAATCTGCGGCATCATACTGCCTTGCTCGGTCCGCACTCAAGGGAAATTCGCCCCGTATGATCGGCCCTATGGCCGACCTCCCGCCTCGCGTCCGCCTCGTGATCTTCGATCTCGACGGTGTCATCTATCGCGGGGACGACCCTGTGCCGGGCGCGCGCGAGCTCGTCGCGTGGCTGCATGGCGCCGGTGTGAAGGTGTGCTTCGCAACGAACAACTCGATGGCCACGCGCGCCGACTACGTCGAGCGGCTGGGCGCCATGGGCATCCCGACCGCC
This sequence comes from uncultured Steroidobacteraceae bacterium, assembly GCA_964552085.1. Taxonomy (GTDB): domain Bacteria; phylum Chloroflexota; class Limnocylindria; order QHBO01; family QHBO01; genus JACDBZ01. Next base: position 9,570 of record CAZKFP010000177.1, on the reverse strand, counting down.
GTCGCGGAGATCGCCACCTCCGCGTGGGTGACGGGCGAGCACCTGCGCCGGCACGCACCCGACGTGCGCGCGGTTCTCGGCATCGGCGGGGACGGGATGCGCCAGGAGCTCGTCGCGGCGGGCCTCGAGGTCGTCATGGCCGATGCGGCACGGCCGTCCGACGAGCCCGGCGGATCACTCTCGCGGCATTTCGACGCGGTCGTCGTCGGACTCGACCCGGGCCTCGAGTACGCGCGGCTGGCGATCGCGATGAGCGCGGTTGTCGCCGGTGCCCGCTTGATCGCGACGAACGCGGACGCGCGCTATCCGACGCCGGCCGGGTTCCTGCCCGGCGCGGGAGCGATCGTCGCTGCGCTCGCCACCGCGACCGGGGTGACGCCCGAGGTGATCGGCAAGCCGGCCCCGACGATGTTCCGCGCCATCCTCGAGACGAGCGGCGTCGGCCCCGATGAGGCCGTCGTCGTCGGTGACAATCCCGATGCCGACATCGCCGGCGCGCACCGCGCCGGGTGTGCCGCGATCCTCGTCCTGACCGGCGTCGCGGACGCGTCCGACGCGGCTGGCCTCGAGGGTGAACGCGCCCCGGAGGCGGTGGCCGCCGATCCGGCCGAGGTGCGTCGCCTGCTCGAGCGACGGGTCACGTGACGTTCGCCGCACGCCACGCGTCCCAGGCCAGCGCCGCATCGGCCCGGAGGGGTGCCATGACGGCGGCCGGCGTGAAGGCGCGGTCGAAGGCATTGAGCGCGATCGCGCTCAGCTCGACGGGCGTCAGCTTCATCGCCACGGCGCTGCGCGCCATTTCCTCGCTCAGCGACACGCCGGTCACGGTGCGATCGTCGGTCGAGAGCGTGACGCTCACGCCGGCGCGGTGGAAGGCGGCCAGCGGATGCTCGGACAGCCGTCTTACGACGCCGGCCTGCACGTTCGAGGTCGGGCACAGGTCGAGCGTGATGTCGCGCGCGCGCAGCACGTCGAGGAAGGCCTCGTCCCCGTGGACGCTCGCGCCGTGGGCGATCCGGCGCACGCCGAAGTCGAGGACCTCGCGCACGCGCAGCGACCCGGGCACCTCGCCGGCGTGCGCCGTCAGGCCGAGACCGCCCTCGCGGGCCGCCAAGAAGGCGATGGCGTGCGGCGGTGACGGCCAGGCGGCCTCGTCGCCGGCCAGGTCGAAGCCGATGACCGGCCGACCGAAGGCGACCGCCGCGCGCGCGAGCTCGGCGTTCGCCGCCGGCGGATGCGAGCGCATGGCGGTGACGATGAGACCGATGAGCGGCGCCGCGCTCCCGAGCCGGGACCTTGCGCGCGCGACGCCGCCGGCCACGGCCTCGATGACGGCGGTGACGCCGAGGCCGCCCTCGAGGTGGAGCCGCGGCGCCCACCGGATCTCGGCGTACGTGATGCCGTCTGACGCCAGATCCTCGACGAGCTCGGCGGCGGTGCGCTCGAGGGCCTCGGACGTCTGCATCAGGGTGATCGGCATGTCGAAGAACGTGAGCAGCTCGGCCTGGTCGCGACAGCGCTCGGGCGCCACCATGCGGCGGCGCGTCTCCTCGAGCGTCAGCGGCATGCCGATCTCCGCCGCCAGCTCGACCGCGGTCTCCGGGCGCATCGAGCCGTCGAGGTGCTGGTGCAGCTCGGCCTTCGGGAGGGCGCGAAGGGAGTCGGGATCCATCGCGCCATGATAGGCATCCGTCCACTCCTGTCCGTTGCGACGGTCGCGGCCATTCTCGTCGCCGGCCTGGGCGGCGGCGCGCCGCGCCCGGAGATCGACCTCGGGGCGCGGCTGCTCGTCATCGAGCGCGCCGGGATCGCGGACGGCCTGCTCGCCGCGCTCGAGACGGAGCTCGTGGTCGCCATCGACGCGGCTCGTGCCGGCGCGGCGCGCGTCGTCGCCGGCGACCTTCCGCCCGCGCCGGAGCTGCGCAGGGCGGCCGAGCTGACGGCCGCCGCCGACGCGGTTGCCGCCGATGCCCGCGAGGCGGTCCTCCGCCTGGACGCGGCGCGACGGGCGTGGAAGCCCCGCAGCGACTCGCTCGAGCCGGTCACCGATCCCGGCGAGCTCGCCTCGATCGCCACGCAGCTCGAGGCCGCCGCCGGCGTGGCGAACGAGTTCGCGGCCATGCGCGGGCGCACAGGCGCGGTCACGGCGGCGGTGCGCCACGCGCTCGATGCCCTCGACGCAGGCGACCTCGATGCGGCACGTCGCATGCTCGATGGAGCGCGCTCCGATCACGAGTCGGTCGCGAACTGGGAGGTGGAGCTCGTGACGCTGCCGGTGTGGCTCGATACGGCGGATGCGATGATTCGCGCCGTGGAACGAGTCGTGGACGCCGTCGACCGCAACGATTCGGCCTCGGCCGCCGCCGCCGCCGAGGCCTTCGCCGCGCTCGAGGACGAGGCGGCGACGGCGGACCGGGCGGTGCGCATCGCGATGAGCGAGGGTGGCGCCGACGTCACCGCCGCGCCGCTCGAGCGGCTCGGATCGGTCCTGTCGTCCATCGCGGAGCTGCGATCGACGCTGGCGGCCGTCCGGGCGGCGGCCTCGTGAGCGACGAGGTCGTCGGTCGACGGCTCGTCGACCGGTACCGAATCGACGAGCTTATCGCGCGGGGCGGAATGGCGCGCGTCTACCGGGCCCGCGACGAGCGGCTCGAGCGGGACGTGGCCATCAAGCTGCTCTCCGCACCATACGCGGACGACCCCGACTTCACCTCGCGCTTCCTCGACGAGGCCCGCGCTGCGGCGTCGCTGTCGCATCCGAGCCTCGTCCATGTCTACGACTCGGGAAGCGATGACGGGGCGCACTTCATCGTCATGGAGCTGCTCGATGGCCATCGGACGCTGCGCCAGGTGCTCGACGAGCGCGGGCGTCTCACCCGCGACGAGGTGCTGCGCATCGGCCGGGAGCTGCTCGCCGGGCTGCGGGTCGTCCACGCGCAGGGGCTCGTGCACTGCGACGTGAAGTCGGCGAACGTCATGATCGGTCCAGGTCCGGCGAAGCTCATCGATTTCGGCATCGCCAGTGAGCCGCACGAGGGCACGGAGGGCGACACGAGCATCGGGTCGCTGCACTTCATGTCGCCCGAGCAGCTGCATGGCGAGGCGCTGACGCCATCGAGCGACCTGTTCAGCCTGGGCGCCGTGCTGTACGAGGCGCTCACCGGCCGCCCACCGTACCCGGGCGAGACACCGGAGGAGGTGAGCGCCGCGCACGCGGCGGGCACCGTCCGTCCGCCCTCGACGATGGTTGACGGCGTGCCGGGCCGGCTCGACGAGGCGGTCCTGCAGGCGCTGCGCCGCGACCCGGCATCGCGCTTCCGGAGCGCCGACGCGATGCGCGTGGCGCTCGACGCCGCAGTCGACACCGTCGAGGCCGACCGCGAGGAGGTGACGCGCGTCGTTCCGACCTCGTCGCCCGGCACGGGTGACGCGTCCGGCTATGTGCCGCCTCCGGCGCCCGTGGCGCGACCGGCGCCCGCGTCGCGACCGTCACCCCTCGCGCGGCGGCCCTCGGCTCCGGCCCACGAGCCACGCCCCCGCTCACCGGCGAACCAGCGTCGCGCCGGCAACGTGTGGGGCCTGCTCGGCACCCTGCTCGTGCTCGGCGCCGCGGCGCTCGTCGTCGTCCTCCTCATCGTCCCGTTGCTGCAGCTCGGACAGGGGGGCGGAGCCGGGCCGGGCTCGCCGACCACCGCTCCGACGTCGCCCTCGGATTCGAGCGTCGTCGTCGTTCCCCAGCTTGTCGGCCAGCCGACCGCCGACGCGATCGCGCGAGCCCGCGAGGCGGGCCTGAACTGGACGGTCCGCTGCGCCGAGGACCCGTCGCAGCCGGAGGGGATCATCGACCAGGAGCCGCTCGCCGGAACCGAGGTCGCCCGCGGCTCCGCGTTCACGATGTACTCGGCGCGGATCTCGGATTGCCGGTAGGCACCCTATACTCGACCCCGTTCCCGCCGAACCCCGCATGTCAAGGAGCCTGATGAGCATGCGCCTGCGCGCTGTCCCCGCCGCGCCCGCCACGGTCGAAGCCGATGTCCTGGCCGTGCCGATCTATCGCGAGGACGCGGAGCTCACCGGCGATCTCGCCGAGCTGGACGCCGCCTCCGGCGGTGCGATCCGCGACGCGATCGCCTGGGGCGAGTTCAACGCCGTCGAGCACGCGTCGGCGCTCGTCGATTCCGGGGACCTCCCGGCCGGTCGGCTCCTGCTGCTCAATGCCGGCGCCCGCGGCCGGGGGGCCTGGCGAGCTCGCCGTCTTGCCGCGATGGCGACGCGCCGCCTGAATGGACGCGGGGCGCGGACGCTGGCGCTCTGGCTGCGCGACGAAGAGGGCCGCGACGCGTGGAGCGCGGCCGCGGCCGGCGCCGTGGCGGGGACGTATCGGTCGACCGCCATCTACGGTCGGGTGCGCGATACCGAGGCCATGGATCGCTCCGTCGACGAGGTGCTCGTGCTCGGAGCGGAGCAGGCTGCGCTCGACGAGGGGACTCAGGTCGGCGAGGGGATGGCGTTCGGTCGCGATCTCGCGAACCGCGCGGCGAACGACCTCTACCCGGAGCGGATGGCCGAGATCGCGCGTGAGCTCGAGGCCGACGGCTGCACCGTCGAGGTCCTCGGGCCGGCCGAGATGGAGAAGCTCGGCATGGGGCTGCTCGTCGGGGTCGGGCAGGGAGCCGAGCACGGCCCGCGACTCATCGCCATCAAGCTGCCGGGCTGGGAGGCGGGTGGCGATCGGCGCCTGGCGATCGTGGGCAAGGGCGTCTGCTTCGACTCCGGCGGCCTGAGCATCAAGCCGGCGGAGAACATGGGCGACATGAAACACGACAAGTCGGGGGCCGCCGCCGTCATCGCCGCCGCCCGCACGGTCGCTCGGCTCGCCCCGGAGACGCCGCTCATGGCCGTGGCGCCGATGGTCGAGAACATGCCCGACGGCAACGCCCAACGTCCGGGCGACGTCGTGAAGGCAATGAACGGGATGACGGTCGAGGTGACGAACACCGATGCGGAGGGCCGCCTCATCCTGGCCGATGCGATGACCTGGGCCGAGCGTGAGGGCGCGACCCACGTCGTCGACGTCGCCACGCTGACCGGCGCCTGCGTCGTCGCCTTGGGCGACCATGTGAGCGCGTACTTCGCGCGGCCGCAGAAGTGGGGCGCGCAGGTCGGGGCGGCGGCCGAGGCGGCGGGCGAGTGGTTCTGGGAGATGCCCCTCGTCGTCGAGTACCGCGCCAGCTACGACTCCCCGCACGCCGACATCGTCAACTCCGGCAGCCGTGACGGGGCGCTCATCAAGGCCGCGGTCTTCCTCTCCGAGTTCGTGACCGTGCCGTGGGTGCACGTTGACATCGCCGGCACCGCCTACCTGGGGACGGAGAAGCCCTACGGCCCGAAGGGTGCGACCGGCTCCGCCGTCGGCGCGCTCGTCAGGCTTGCGCTCGATTTCGCCGAGTAACGACGAGCCCCGCCGTTCGGGCGGGGCTCGTGGCTAGGTCACGGAGCGGGTGGTCAGCGGTCGTCGTCGAGCGCGTCGCGCGCGTCGTCCTTCGCCTCGCCCCACGTGTTCTGGACGTTGCCTTCGACCTGGTCCGCCTTCCCTTCCGCCTCGGTCGAGGCGTCGTCGGTCAGGTCGCCCCACTCCTCTTTCGCCTTGCCACCGGCCTCCTTGAGGGGGCCTTCGACGCGATCACTGTCCACGTTCGTTCCTCCCGAATGCGAGTGCCGGCGTGAGCGCCGGACGAGGGCCGCTATGGCAGGTCCCGTGCCAGCGGCGAGAGCGATGCGGACCATCGGCCTATGGCGGGCGGGGGTCGTGCGCATAGGATGGTGGTGCGGCGGCGCACCGGATCGCCGCTCGGAGCCCGCACCGCCAAGGAGGCAGAGTTGACCCTCGTGACGCTCGGCGTCGGCGTGCTGTTCGCGATCGCCGGCGCGCTCGCCGAACGACTCGCCAGCGTCTGGCCGGCGGATGAGGCGCGCGGTCGCGCCCTCGGCCCCCGAACCGTGGTTCTCGCCGCCGTCAGCGGGGTCGCGGCGTCGGCGATCGTGGCGCGTTCCGAGCTCCCGTGGTGGGCGACGGCGGCCTACTTCGGGCTGCTGGCGCTGCTGCTCGTCCTGGCCGCCACGGACCTCGAGCAGCGCCGCCTGCCGCACGTCGTGCTCGATCCGCTCATCGTGCTCGCGGTCCTGTTCGTGCCGTTCAACCCGGCGGTCGAGCCGCTCGACGCGCTCATCGGAGCCGTCGCGGCCATCGCCTTCCTCGGGGGTGTCGCGCTCGTCGTGCGTGGCGGCCTGGCGCTCGGCGACCTCTACCTCGTTGCGCCGATCGGTCTCATGCTCGGCTGGCCGGTCATCTTCGTCGCCCTCTTCGCGGCCGCGTTCCTCGCCGCAGGCGCGAGCCTTGCCCTGCTCGCAGCACGTCGCGTCGGCATGCGCAGTTACATCCCGTTCGGCCCGTTCCTCGTCGCGGGTGCCGTGCTCGCCCTCCTCCTCGACGGGCGAGCGCTCACGATCGTGCGCTAGGGGATTCGACCGAACACCCGTTCACTGCTACGCTTCGGCCGATGCATCCGGCTATCCAGCGTCGGCGCCGTCACCTGATGATGACGCGCCGAACGACGCGACGCGGTTCGCAGCGCCGCGGGCTTGCGACGTTCCTGCTCGTCATCCTCGGCGTCTTCGGGCTGACCTTCGTCGGCTCGATCATGGGCACTGCCGGCGGCATCTTCGCGGCGTACAGCTACTTCGCCACCGGACTGCCGGAACCGAACATCCTCGACGACATCGTGCCCGCCGAGTCGACGTACGTTTACGACCGCTCCGGCGAGCTCCTCCTCGCCCGATTCGAATGCCAGAACCGCGAGGCGGTGACGTTCGAGGAGCTGCCCGAGATCATCTGGCAGGCGACCGTGGCGTCCGAGGATCGCACGTACTGGGAGAATAACGGCGTCGACTTCCAGGGCACCGTGCGCGCCGCGCTTGCGAACCTGGATGCCGGGAGGGTCGTGCAGGGCGCCTCGACGATCACCCAGCAGGTGATCGACTATGCCCGCGTCCTGCAGGAGGAAGGCGAGTCGACGCAGATCGACCCTGACGCGACCCCGGCGCCGAGCATCGTCGCGGTCGATCCCGACGCTCCGGCCGCCGAGACCGACCAGGAGGCGGCGACCGATGTCTGCGAGCCGCCGGAGCCGAGCACCTCGACCGACCTCGACGACAAGATCCGCGAGAACATCCTCGCCATGCAGGTGACCGCCGCGTACCCCGGTCGCCAGGGCAAGGAGCTCATCCTCGAGACGTACCTGAACCTCATCTTCTACGGCAACGGCTCGTACGGCATCAAGGCCGCGGCCGCGAACTACTTCGGTCTGACCGACCTGGCGCAGATGACGATCTCGCAGGCCGCCTTCCTCGCGGCGCTGCCGCAGCGTCCGTCGGTGCTCGACCCGTACCAGAACCCCGGCGGCATTCCCGGCAGCGAGGAGGCCGCCGCCGAGGCGCTCTTCGAGCGCGATCTCGTCCTCGGCGCGATGCAGGAGGAGGGGTACATCACCGCCAGCCAGGTGCGAGAGGCGCGCAACACGACCTGGCTCGAGATGAACCCGAGCCGCCTCACGAGCATCCTCGTCGAGCCGCACTTCAGCTTCCGCGTCCAGCTCGAGGCGGAGCGCATCCTCGAGGCGCTCGGGGTGGAGGACCCGAAGGCGGCCGTGCGCATCGGCGGCTACCGGATCACGACGACCCTCGACTACCTGCTGCAGCAGGAGGCGAAGCGCCTCGTGAGCGAGTGGGTCACGACGCTCAATCCGTACAACGTCAACAACGGGGCGATGGTGTCGATCGACTCGGCCACCGGCGAGATCGTCGCCTACGTCGGGTCGGTCGACTACCGGAACCGAGAGGACCCGCGGGTCCAGGGCCAGTACGACATCGCCGCCCTCGCGCTGCGCCAGCCCGGGTCGGCATTCAAGCCGATCACGTACGCCTCCGCGTTCCAGTCGCGCAGCGCGACGGTGTCGACGATGCTCGTCGACGCGATGACCGAGTTCGGGCTCGGCGGGTCGAGCTCGTACCGGCCGACGAATGCCGACATCCGCGAGCACGGCCCGGTCCTGGCGATCGACGCGCTCCGCTACTCCCTGAACATCCCGTCGGTCAAGATGCAGTACCTCGTCGGGTCGCGCACGACGGCCGACTTTGCCGAGTCGCTCGGCATCGCGAGCGCCGACTACATCATGGCCCAGGATCCGGGCCTGACCCTCGCCCTCGGGGCCGTCCCGGTCAACCTGACGAAGATGACGCAGGCGTACTCGACGTTCGCGCAGCAGGGCGAGCTGAATCCGGCGACGACGATCATCGAGATCCGCGACCGGAACAACCGGGTCGTCTACACGCGCGAGGACAACGGGCCGGCGGTCACGCAGCCGATGACGCGCGCGGAGGCGTACCTGCCGCACTTCATCCTCGAGGGGAACACCGACCCGGCTCGGAACACCCTGTGGGGCGAGCGCGCGCAGCTCAACACGGCCGACGGCCAGCGCCGGCCGGCCGGCTTCAAGACGGGGACGACGAACGACTTCCGCGACGTGTCGGGCTTCGGCTACGTGCCGGGCAGCCTCACGACCGGCGTCTGGATGGGAAACAACAACCAGGAGTCGATGTCGAACCAGTTCTCGCGCGGGCTCTTCAGCGCCGACGGGCCGCTCTACCTGTGGCAGGAGTTCATGCAGCTGGCGCTCAACCAGCCGTGGCAGTGGAACAACCAGACGCCGGTTGGCCAGACGAGCTTCGAGCAGCCCGAGGGCATCGTGATGGCGAACGTGTGTCGCTGGACGGGCATGTCGCCGAGCGGAGCCTGCGGGCGGACGATCGTGCTGCCGTTCCTCGAGGGGACCGTCCCGCCGGTGGACAACGTGCACCGCGGCGGCTGCCTCGACCTCGAGCTGTACGAGGCGACGGCCACGCCGGATCGCCCGAACGAGTGGGTCACGGCCGCCGACACCTGGTCGGACCGCGTCGTGAATGGGCAGACGGGCGCCCGTGGCGATCCGCTCCGCTACCAGGAGGACCTGCGCGTCCAGTTCGCCATCGCGCCCCTCTACGGCGAGTCCGGCTTCCCCTCGGTCTGCGGCGAGCGCGTCGCCCCGACCCCGGGTCCGGAGCCGACACCGGAGCCGGGGGACGGCGACGGCGATGGCGGCCCTCCGGGCAACGGCAATGGCCCACCGGGCGATGGCGACGGCGACGGCGACGGCGACTGATCCGGATCTCGAGGCGCCGCCGATCGACCGCTGGCTGCGTGAGCTGGGCCTCGAGGTCGTCGGATCAGCCGCCGATCCGTCGGGCCGCGCGATCAGCAGGGACGTCGTCCTCGACGGCCATCGGCGCTTCGACCTTCGCGTCACCGTGGCGTGGGTGGCCGGAATCGGCTGCTCGTTGTGGGCATACTATGGGCTCGAGGCCATGGAGATCCCGAAGCGGACGTATGCCCGGATGCTGCATGCCAACTTCGACTATCCATTCGTGAAGTTCGCCATGACCGATGACGACCGACCGATGCTCATGACGGAGCTG
>CAZKFP010000176.1:0-2589 GCA_964552085.1 uncultured Steroidobacteraceae bacterium | reverse complement strand
AGCGGTTGCGCGCACGATCGGTCCCCGGTCGTCGCCGTGTCAAGGGCTGACCGCCGCGGCGTCGCGAGCGGCGACCTCGTCGAGGAAGTCGCGCGAGCGCAGCTCGCGCTCGAGGACGGCCGACACGGTGAGGTGCAGGAGACGCTCGACCTCGCGATGCAGCCCCGTCGCGAGCCGCAGGCGCAGCACGCCGACGAGCGGTGAGCGCTGGAGGTGACGCAGGATCTTCAGCGCGTCCGCCGAGATCGGCCTGGCACCCTGCGCGACCGCGGCGCACTGCGGGCAGAGGACACCGCCGCCGACCGGCGAGTACGCATTGCCCTCAGGCTCGATCGTCGCGCCGCACTCGAGGCAGCGCCCGAGCTCGGGACGAAAGCCCATCGCCTCGAGGAGGTGCAGCTCGAACCAGCGGGCGACGACGTCGCGCGCCACCGCGTCGCCCGCATCGAGGCCCGAGAGCGCCTGGGCCAGGAGCCGGAACGCCTCGTGCGAGTCGGCCGCGCCCTCGCAGAAGCGGTCCGCCAGCTCGACGACATACCACGCGGCGGCCGTCGAGTGGAGGTCGTTGCGCAGCCCGAGGTGCGGATCCTCGAGCGACGACGAGGTCACGACGTCCCACGTTCGACCGACCGAGAGGACGAGCTGCACGTCGCTGAACGGCTGCAGGGCGCCTCCGATGCGCGAACGCTGACGACGAACGCCCTTCGCGATGACGCGCAGCTTGCCGAGCCGCGGCGTCAGCACCGTCAGCACGCGGTCGGCCTCGCCGAGCTCCATCGTCCGCAGCACGATCGCCTCGGTCTTGTACACGCGCGGACGCGGGCTCATCGGCCCGGCATCCGTAACGTGCTACATTCGAGTATCATGAAGTCGATGCCCACGAGTACGACCGATACGACACGCGACGTGACACGCCCCGGCGAAGAGGTCGGGTACCCTTCGGGCATGGACGTCAGGGTCGAGTTTACGCGCCAGATCGAGCAGATCGATGGCGAGATGTCGCGGATCCTCGATGCGCGCGGCGGGCACGCTCGCCCGCTGTACGAGATGCTCGCGTACCACCTCGGGCTCGACGGCGTCGACCACGCCGCGGGCAAGCGGCTGCGGCCCCTCCTCGGCCTGCTCGCCTACCACTCGCTCACCGGCGACTACGACGCCGCCCTGCCCGGCGCCGCGGCCGTCGAGCTCGGCCACAACTTCAGCCTCGTCCACGACGACATCGAGGACGCCGACCTCGAGCGCCGGCATCGTCCGACGCTCTGGGCGATCTGGGGCATTCCGCTCGCGATCAATGCAGGCGACGCACTCTTCGCGCTCAGCCGCCTGGCGCTCTACCAGCTGCTCGAGGACGGCTTCAGCGAGCATCGCGTCCTCGAGCTCATGCGCGTCTACGACGAGACCTGCCTGGCCCTGTGCGAGGGGCAGTACCTCGACATCAGCTTCGAGCGCCTCGACGAGATCAGCGTCGAGGCCTACCTCGAGATGATCGGCAAGAAGACGGCGGCGCTGCTCGGTGCATCGGTCCAGGCCGGCGCCATCCTCGCGACCGATGATCGCGACGTCGTCGAGGCCTACCGGCGGTTCGGCTACGACCTCGGCATGGCGTTCCAGATGGCCGACGACGTCAAGGGCAGCTTCTGGGCATCCGCCGACTCCGGGAAGCCGGAGGCGGGCGATATCCGCAAGCGAAAGAAGACGCTGCCGATGGTGTGGGCGCTCGAGCACGCCGCGGACGCCGATCGTGCGCGGCTGCGAGCGCTCTATGCCCATCGCGACCCGGCCGACGAGCCGCTCTCCGACGAGGACGTCGCCGAGATCCTCGCCATCCTCGAGCGCTGCGGGGCGCGCGAGCATACCCTCGCCGAGGCCCGGCGCTATCGCGACGTTGCGCTCGAGCAGCTCGAGCGCCTCCCCTGCCCGCCCGATCGGAAGGGAGACCTCGCCGCCTTCGTCCGGTCGGTGATCGCCGCCTAGGCTCGCCGCGCCGCGGTCACTCCGCCTCGACGCCGGCCTCGACGGCCTCTTGCTCGTCGGCGCGCCGCGGTCGTGCGGCGACGACCCGGGCGACGCGTCGCGGCTCGGCGGCCTCGACGCGGATGAGAACCTCGTCACGGAAGGGGATCTCCGCTCCGGGCAGCGGGATGCGGCCGACGCGGTGCACGACGAAGCCGCCGACGGTGTCGTAGGCCTCCTCGTCCGGCTCGTCGTCGTCGGACAGGTCGAAGAGGTCGCGCAGGTCGTCCATGCTGACACGGCCGTCGAGCCGGAAGGCGAGCTGCTCATCGGTCGAGAGGTCCTCGACCATGGAGTCCTCCTTGTCGTACTCGTCCTGGATCTCGCCCACGATCTCCTCGACGACGTCCTCCATCGTCACGAGCCCGGCGGTCCCGCCGTACTCGTCCACGACGATCGCGATGTGGCGCTTCGCGTTCTGCATCTCCTGCAGCAGCTCGTCGACGGCCTTGGACTCCGGCACGTAGACCGGCGGCCGGACGAGGTCGCGGAGCGAGATCGCGCCGTTATCGCGTCCATTGCGCTTGAGGTACGGCAGCAGATCCTTCGCGTACAGGATGCCGACGATGTTGTCGA
>CAZKFP010000175.1:0-4869 GCA_964552085.1 uncultured Steroidobacteraceae bacterium | reverse complement strand
GTCCACCTCCGCAACGTGAACGTCGGACGCGACTTCGAGCCCGACCTGACGACGGACATCGCCAACGCCCGCGAGGGCGACCCGTGCCCGGACTGCGGCGCGGCGGTGCGTCTCGCGCAGGGCATCGAGGTCGGCAACATCTTCAAGCTCGGCAGCGACTTCACCGTCGCGCTCGACGCGACCTTCCTCGCCGAGGACGGGAGCCGCCACCACCCGGTCATGGGGTCGTATGGCATCGGCCTCGGTCGAGCCCTCGCCTGCATCGTCGAGGCGCATCATGACGAGAAGGGCATCGCCTGGCCGGTCGAGGTCGCACCGTACCGCGTGCACCTCGTGTCGATCGGCGCGCAACGCGACCCGGCGATCGGCGAGCAGGCCGAGGCGCTCTACGCACGGCTGCAGGAGGCGGGCATCACGGTCCTGTTCGACGACCGCGACGAGTCGCCGGGCGTCAAGTTCACCGACGCGGAGCTGCTCGGTATGCCGACGATCGTCACCGTCAGCCCGCGCTCGCTCGCCGCCGGTGGCGCGGAGGTGACCGACCGGGTGAGCGGCGAGCGCTCGGTGCGTCCGATCGACGACCTCGTTACCGAGCTGACGGCCCGATGAGCGCGGGGCGCTACCCGCACGGCGAGTCGCTCTTCCCGGAGGCCTTCGACGAGCACACCGTCGTCTTCCTCGTGCGGCCTCCCAACGCTCCCGACTTCGGCGCCGCCGAGCTGGATCGGCTCCAGGCCGAGCACCTCGCCTACCTCCGCGAGCTGGCCCGGCGCGGCGTCCTCGTCGCGAACGGACCACTCTCCGAGCAGACGGATGCCCGGTATCGCGGCGTCTCGATCTACGCACTTCCCCTGCGCGAGGCGCTCGAGCTGGCGCGCGCCGACCCGATGGTGCGAGCGGGCCGGCTGGCGATCGACGGCGGCCGCTGGGCCACCCAGGCCGGCACAGCGCGCTTCGGGAACGACTAGCGAAGCTGCGGAAAGACCTCGGCGGCGATCCGCTCCAGGCGCGCCGTGTCGGCCACACCGCGCACGCTGACGATGACGTGCTGGGCGCCGGCCTCGCCGAGGCCGCCGAGACGCTCGACCGTGGCCGCGGGAGTCTCCGCCTCCGGATCGATGCTCGTCAGAACCGTGCGCTCGATCTCGTCGTATGGCCGTCCCAGGCGCTCGCAGTGCTCGCGCAGGACGGCGAGCTTGGCGCGGACGAACTCGGGCGAGCGGCCGAAGAGGTTACAGGCGTCCGCGTACTGGGCGACGAGGCGCAGGGTCTTGCGCTCCCCGCCACCGCCCACGAGGATCGGGACGCGGGGCCGGCTGATCGCCTGCGGGGAGTTGACGAGGTGCGTGGCGGTCGTGCGCGCCCCCTCGAACCGCTCGGCCGTTCCGCTGCCGCCCGACCACATCGCGTGAGCCATCCGTAACGTGTCCTCGAGCGCCTCGAAGCGCTCGCGCAGCGGCGGGAAGGCGAAGCCGAGCGCCTTCGACTCGTGCTCGTTCCACGCAGCGCCGATGCCGAACCAGGCACGTCCCCCGCTGAGGACGTCGAGCGTCGTCGTGGCCTTGATCCAGAGGCCGGGCGCCCGGTAGTGAACCCCGCCCACCATGAAGCCAAGGCGGGCGCGCTCGGTGTGCGCGGCCAGGAAGCCGAGCGCGGTCTGGCCCTCGAGCATCGGTGCCTCCGGCGGCCCGAGGCCCCGAATCTGGAAGAAGTGGTCCATGACCCAGATCGAGTCGAACCCGGCGTCGTCGGCCGTTCGAGCCACTCGGGCCAGGGTGGGACCGATGCGCGCCGCGCCGCCCGGCCAGGTGAACTGGTTGATCTGCAGCCCGAACTTCACGCCCTCATGCTGCCACGCTGGTACGCGCGTTGCTTAGGGGGAGACATGCCCATGAATCAACGCACCAGGCAGCTCGTCGCCCTCGCGGGCGGAACGACGGTCATCGTCGCCCTCGGCATCCTCGCCATGCTCGGCGTCGGGCGGCCGATCGAGAGCTCGACGGCAACGCCCGAGACGACCATCGTCGCGGGTGAGCCGGGCGGCGCGGTCATCTCCACCCGGCCGCGTCGCACGGTCGCCGCGACGCCGGAGGAGAGCCCGGCACCGGCCCCGGTTGCCGCAGGCACCCCGGCGCCGACCCCACAGCCCACCCCGCAGCCGACGGCGGCCGTCGTCGCCGTCGCGCAGCCCAACGACGCGGTCGCTGCGTTCTATCGCAACGTCGCAGGGGGAAATTTCGATGCGGCCTATGCCCTGTGGAGCGATCGGATGAAGGCGACGTACCCGCGAGCGGAGAACCTTGACGGGCGGTTCGCCGAGACGGCGAGCATCACGTTCCACCAGCTCCACGTCGCCGAGCAGTCCGGCACGAACGCGACCGTCCAGGCGAACTTCACCGAGACGTACGACTCAGGCGCGACACGCGACTTCATCGGCTACTGGGAGCTCGTTCAGGTGAACGGCCGATGGCTCCTCGACGCTCCGCACTACTGAGCGGCGTACCGACGGCGGGACCCTAGGCGGAGGCGGCCAGCTCCTGGCGCTGCATCGCGACCGACAGCTCGTCGGCGGCGATTCGGTTTCGCCCCGCGCGCTTGGCGAGGTAGAGAGCCGCGTCGGCTCGGCGCAGGAGCGGCTCGGGATCGCGTCCGTCGCCGGGATCGCAGAGCGCGACCCCACCGGAGAGCGTGATCGGGGGGAGGCCGTCGACGCGAACTTCCGAGGCGGCGACTCGCACCCGCTCGGCGATCTTCATCGCGCCGGCCAGGTCCATCTCGGGGATGAGGAGGACGAACTCCTCGCCGCCGTAGCGGAAGGCGTGGTCCCCGCCGCGGGTCGCGCGGCGCAGGATCTCGCCGAGGTGCCCCAGGGCGGCGTCGCCGGCGAGGTGACCGTGCTCGTCGTTGTACGCCTTGAAGTGGTCGATGTCGAACAGCACGAGCGCGAAGCGCGCCGGTCGCAGGCGACCTCCGCGGTCGAGCAGACGGACAATGGCCTCGTCGAGTGCCCGCCGGTTGCCGACGCCGGTGAGCGAGTCGCGTCGTGCCACGTGGTTGAGCTCCCGGTTCAGCTCGCTGGCGTGCGCCTCCTGGCGCCGGGCGTACCGGCTCAGGCCGCGCAGCTCGAACTGCTGCTGGAGCATGCGACACAGGCGGCCCTGCCAGAGCCGCTGTCCCATGAAGCTGACGACGGCGGCGCTCACCATCGCGAACATGATCTCGGCGTGGACACCCGACCCGGGGAGCAGCAGCCCCGCGGCGCCCGTCATGCCGACGGCCAGCACGAGCCATCCGCCATGCCAGCGGGACGACCACGAGAGGAAGAGGCCGGTGCCGACGAGGATCGTCACGAGGTACGCGACGCTGATCGGTGACTGCGGCAGCAACCAGAGACGCACGCCGAAGACGACGACCGCGAGAGCAAGCGCCAGGGCCTCGATGCGGACGACGCGACGCGCCGCCAGCCACATGAGGAGCGCGACGACGCCGAGCTCGACGAGCTGCACGACCGCCATGTCGACGCCCGCGTTGCCGTAGAAGCGGATCGAGCGCACGGCGTCGAGAGCGATGAAGACCGAGACCGTCGCCCCCGCCATGACGACGGCCAAGCGCAGCTCGCGGCGCTGGGCGGCATCCACTCGCCGGCGGACAGCGGGCGTGATGGAGTGCCGCCGTTCGGCGGATGTGGGCCAGGATGGGGAGAGCACGTCCCCATCCTGGCCATCACACGGTGAAACTCAATCCGACGATGGTCCCACCAGCTCGCCGGATAGATAGGCGTCGTAGGCGCTCATGTCGAAGTGGCCATGGCCGGACAGGTTGAACAGGATGACCCGCTCTTCTCCTGCCTCCCTTGCCTCGAGCGCCTCGTCGATCGCCGCACGAATCGCGTGCGACGACTCCGGTGCCGGGATGAGCCCCTCGGTGCGGGCGAATTGGACGGCCGCCTCGAAGCAAGCGTTCTGCTCATAGGCCTTCGCCTCGATGAAGCCCTGGTCGTACAGGTGGCTGACCATCGGCGCCATGCCGTGATAGCGGAGGCCGCCGGCATGGATCGGCGGCGGGCGGAAGTCGTTGCCGAGGGTGTGCATCTTCAGCAGCGGCGTCGTGCCCGCCGTGTCGCCGAAGTCGTACCGGTACTCGCCCTGCGTCAGGCTGGGGCAGGATGCCGGCTCGACCGCCAGGAAGCGGGTGGACCTGGCCCCGCTCAGCCGCTCGCGGAGGAACGGGAAGGCGATCCCCGCGAAGTTGCTGCCGCCGCCGGCGCAGCCGATGACGACGTCCGGCTCGTCCCCGGCCATCTCCATCTGGACGATCGCCTCCTGGCCGATGACCGTCTGGTGGAGCAGGACGTGGTTCAGGACCGATCCGAGCGCGTACTTCGTGTCATCCCGCGTCGCCGCCTCCTCGACGGCCTCGCTGATCGCGATCCCGAGGCTGCCGGGCGAGTCGGGATCGTCGGCGAGGACCGCGCGTCCGGCGTTCGTCTCGGTCGACGGCGACGGGACGACCGTGGCGCCGAAGGACTGGATGAACGAGCGCCGATACGGCTTCTGCTCGTAGCTGACCCTGACCATGAAGACCTTCGCCTCGAGGCCGAAGAGGCTGCAGGCGAAGGCGAGCGCGCTGCCCCACTGGCCCGCGCCCGTCTCGGTCACGAGGCGTCCGATCCCCTCCTGCCTGTTGTAGAACGCCTGCGCAATCGCGGTGTTCGGCTTGTGCGAGCCGGCCGGGGAGACGCCCTCGTTCTTGAAGTAGATGCGCGCCGGCGTGTCGAGCGCCTGCTCGAGGGCCGTGGCGCGGTGGAGCGGCGTCGGTCGGTAGATCCGGTATGCCTCGCGGATCTCCTCCGGGATCTCGATGAGCCGC
>CAZKFP010000174.1:0-13582 GCA_964552085.1 uncultured Steroidobacteraceae bacterium | reverse complement strand
CCTTGAGCTCACGCGCCAGTTGCTTGAGTCCTCGGCTGATCTCGCTGACCTCCTGGACACGGTTGGCATCCTTGTTCGGCGTCGAGGCCTGCATGAGCTGCAGGTAGTCGACGATCACCAGATCGAGACCGTGCTGCTCCGCCTCGAGCCGGCGCGCCTTCGTGCGCAGCTCCATGACCGAGAGGGCCGGCGAATCGTCGATCCACATGGTGGCGCTCGCCATGTCGTTCATGACCATCGCGATCTTGCTCCAGTCGGTCTCGTCGACGAAGCCGGTCTGCAGCGGGCGCGGATTGATGCCGGTCTCGGCCGAGAGCAGGCGCAGGGCGAGCTGCTCCTTGCTCATCTCGAGGCTGAAGACGGCGACCTTCTTGCCCTCGCGCACCGCGGCGTGCTGCGCGATGTTCAGGGCCATCGACGTCTTGCCGACCGATGGGCGCGCGGCGAGGATGATCAGGTCGGATGGCTGCAGGCCACCGAGCAACGCGTCGAGCTGGCCGAGCCCGGTGGGCACGCCGAGGATCTGGCCCTTGTGCTCGTGGAGGTACTCGAGCCGGTCGTATGCCTGGCCGAGCAGGATCGAGAGCGACTCGAAGCCGCCGTCGGTCCGGCGCTGGCTGATCTCGAACAGGATCGACTCCGCCCGATCGATCGCCACCTCGGCGTCGTTCGCCTCCTCGTAGCCGACGGCCGCGATCTTGCCGGCGGCGCCGATGAGGTTCCGCAGGACCGCCTTGCGCTCGACGATGCGCCCGTAGTGCTCGGCATGCACCGCGGTCGGCACCGCGTTCATGAGCGAGGTCAGGTAGGCCGGACCACCGATCGCGTCGAGCCTGTCGCGGCGCCGCAGCTCGTCGCCGAGCGTGACGAGGTCGATGGGCTCGCGCTGCCCGTGCAGGGCGAGCATCGCCTCGTAGACGTCGGCGTGCTGGGCTCGGTAGAAGTCGGCCGGCTTGAGGAAGTCTCCGACCCGCAGAATGGCATCGGCGTCGATGAGGATCGAGCCGAGCACGCTCTGCTCGGCCTCGACCGCCTGGGGGGCCAGCTTGTCGATGCTCATGACACGTCGGAGCGTAGAGAAGCCGACGCCTGCCGTGGGCGCGAAAAGCGGCCCGAGTCGGGGATAACTCGGCCCGCATGTGGAAAAACGAAACGCTTGTGGATAAGACCGGTCCTACCGCTGCGGGCGTACCGGCCGATTACCGCTCGGCGACGTGACAGCTATGGTGTCGCGCCCATCGGCGGCTGGATCGTGTCAGGCCTCGGCGGCCACGACCTTCACGTCGAGGACGGCCTCGACGCCGGGCATGAGGCGCACGTCGATGCGGTACTCGCCGAGGGCCTTGATCGGCTCGCGCAGGTGGAGCGCATGGCGGTCCAGCTCGATGCCGTGCTCCCGGACGAGGTCCGCGATCTGGTGGCCGGTGACGGCGCCGAAGAGTCGGCCGCGCTCGCCGGCCTTGACCGGGACCTCGAGCTTCAGCGCGCGCAGCTGCTCGGCAGCCGCCTCGGCGTGGGCGCGGACCGAGCGATCACGCTCCTCGCGCTGATCCTTGTGCCGCTCCCAGTTCGCGACGGCGCCCTTGTCGGCGACCACGGCGGCCGCGGTCGGCAGCAGGAAGTTCCTGGCATAGCCGTCCTTCACGTCCTTGAGGTCGCCCTCGCGACCGAGGCCCTTCACGTCACGCTTGAGAATGACCTTCATACGAGCTCCTTCCGTGTGGTCGGCTGCGACCGCTGGCGCCGCCAGGACGCCAGGGCGCGCTTGAGTTCCTCGGGGTCGCGCAGGCGACCGTATCGGTCCAGCAGGTCCGGCAGGTTGTCGCGGATGTCGTCGAAGCGGTGGCCCATGAGGCCGCGCAGGCGCTGGAGGTCCCGGTCCAGGTCGGCGTTCCCGCTGCGGGCCCGCGCGGCGTGCTCAGCCCGAACCTCGGCGGGCGCGTTCTGGACGAACAGGTCGAGCACGAGCAGGAGCACCGTCAGGTCGTCGGCCTGGCCCAGGATCGGGATGACGTCCGGGATGAGGTCGACCGGGAGGACGACGTATGCGAGCGCGGCGGCGAGCAGTCCCTTGAGGCCGAGCGGGGTGCGCGGGTCGCGCATGATGCCCCACACCATCCGAGCGTAGGTCGGCAGCTTGACGACGATGCGTGCCATGCGCATGTAGCGCGTCGACGAAGACAGATTCACTCGGCGCTCCGGCCTGCGTGGTGGGGCCGGAATGATACCAGCGCGGCGCTCCCGCAGCCCGCAGTCATGCGGGGCGGCCCGGCCATCGGCTTGACAATAGAACATCCGTTCTGCTAGCCTCCACGCACGCAACAGACCGGAGGGAACCCCACGTGACCAGGCACGACACCGAGCGTCGTCAGCGAATCCTCGACTGCATCGCCCGCACGGTCGAGGAGCGTGGGTACCCGCCCTCGGTCCGCGAGATCGCGAACGATGTCGGTCTCGCCTCCACGAGCGCCGTCCATCACCACCTCATCGCGCTCGAGCGAGACGGCCTGCTGGAGCGCGGCACCCACTCCTCGCGCGCGCTGCGCCTCATCCCGCAGCCCGGAGCGACGCCACGGGTCGCCACCCCCGCGAAGGTCACCCCGTTCCGCATGCCGGTCGAGCGCGAGACGCTCACCCTTCCCGTCATGGGCGAGATCGCCGCCGGCCAGCCGATCGAGGCCTACGAGGACGCCGCCGAGACGCTCGCCGTCCCCGCCTCGATGGATGCGCGACCCGACTCATACGTCCTGCGCGTGCGAGGCAAGAGCATGATCGACGCGCTCATCGACGACGGTGACTTCGTCATCGTCCAGCCTCAGGCCACCGCCCGCGACGGCGACATCGTCGTCGCCCTGCTCGAGGACAACGGCGTCACCCTGAAGCGCTACTTCCGCGAGAAGGACCGCATCCGCCTCCAGCCGGCCAATGCCGAGATGGAGCCGATCTACGCCACCGAGGTCCAGATCCAGGGCAAGGTCGTCGGCGTCATTCGCCGGCTCGGCTAGCCGACCGGACCGATGGCGCCGCCCGCGGCGCTGACGGGGCGCGCGCTCAACCGGGCGACGCTCGCCCGCCAGGGGCTGCTCGAGCCGATCCGCGCCCCGAGCGCCGCGGTCGTCGTGGCCCGCGCCGGATCGGTCCAGGCCCAGCATCCCGAGTGGCCGCCCGTCGCCGCGGCGGCACGATCCGCCGACTCCACCGCGGCCGACCTGGCCGGCGCGCTCGAGCGCCGCGAGGTCGTGCGCAGCTCGCTCATGCGGATCACCATCCACGTCGTGGCCCGCGCCGACCTGTGGCCGATGTTCACCGTCATGCAGCCGCTGCGCTTCGGCCAGTGGCGCCTGCTCGCACGGGCCGATCCCGTCGACTCGCCCGTCGGCCGCCGCATCCGCACGGCGCACAAGGCGGCGCTCGCCGCGCTCGCGGAACGACCCCGCTCCTCGACCGACCTCGACCGGATCATGGCCGCGGAGGCCGGGCCGGTCGAGTCGCGGGTGGCCCGCATCTACTGGCGGCACCTGGCGGCGACCGTGCCGCTCGTCCACGTCCCGCACGATCGGGAAGGGTACGGGCGCTCGCTGTACGCCGTCGCCGAGAGTTGGCTGCGCGAGGTGCGCCCCGACATCGATGACGCGTCCGCGCGGAGCCACGTCGCGAGGCGCTACCTGGCGGCCTTCGGGCCGGCCAGCGTCGACGACCTCGCCGCGTACGTGGGCCGCGGCAAGGGGGGCCTGGCGCCGTGGCGCGAGGCCCTCGCCTCACTCGGCGACGAAGTCGTCGAGCTGCGCGACGCGGCCGGGCAAACGCTCGTCGACCTCACCGAGGCGCCACGGCCACCGGCCGACGCTCCGGCCCCCCCGCGGCTGCTCGCCCGTTGGGACAGCCTGCTCCTCTCGCACGCGGCAAGACACCGGCAGCGGGTGATCGCGGACGCGCACCGGCCCGCGGTCTTCAGCCGCAACGCCGACGTCCTACCCACGTTCCTGCTCGACGGGTTCGTGGCCGGGACCTGGGAGCTGGGTCGTGAGTACGGCACGGCCACGGTCACCCTGCGCCCCTTCGCGCGCCTTTCCCGCGCCGACGCCGAATCGCTGGCCGCCGAGGCCGAGCGCCTGCTCGCGCTGCTGGCGCCGAACGTCGAGCGCTCGGTCCGCCTCGAGCGGCGAGACCGATGAGCGCGGCACCTCGGACGATCATCCACGCCGATCTCGACGCCTTCTATGCCAGCGTCGAGGTCCTCGACGATCCGTCGCTGCGCGGCAAACCGGTCATCGTGGGCGGCCGGCCGGACGAGCGAGGAGTCGTCAGCGCCGCCTCATACGAGGCCCGGCGATTCGGCGTGCACTCCGCCATGCCGCTGCGCACCGCCGGTCGCCGCTGTCCGCAGGGCGTCTTCCTGCCCGGCCGGCCGGAGCGTTACCGCGAGCTGTCGGAGCGCGTGATGGCGATCTTCGCCGGCTACACCCCGCTCGTGGAGCCGATCAGCCTCGACGAGGCCTTCCTCGACGTATCGGCCAGCGCCGCCGCCTTCGGCGATGGCGAAACGATCGCGCGGCGCATCAAGGAGCGCGTGCTCGACGAAGTCGGCCTCGTCGTCTCGGTCGGGGTGGCGACGAACAAGCTGTGCGCGAAGGTGGCGTCGGACCTGCGCAAGCCCGATGCGCTCGTCGTCGTCCCACCCGGGGAGGAGGCCGCGTTCCTCGCGCCGCTCCCGATCCGGCGGCTGTGGGGCGTCGGTCCCCAGGCGCAGGCGGCGCTCGGCGACTACGGCGTGACGAGCATCGGTCAGCTGGCCGCGATCCCGCTGGCGACCCTGCGCCGGCGGTTCGGCCGGCACGGCGACGACCTGGCGGCGCGGGCAAGGGGCGAGGACGCCTCCCCGGTCGAGCCGATCCACGCGCCGAAGAGCGTCGGGCACGAGCACACGTTCGACACCGACACCGCCGACGTCGCCCGGCTGGAGTCGACGCTTCTCGACGTCGCCGACTCGGTCGCCAGCCGGCTGCGGAGGCACCGGCTCGTCGCCGGCTCGGTGCAGCTCAAGCTGCGCTACGAGGGATTCGACACGCTGACGCGCCAGGCGCCACTGCCGGCCCAGTCGCACGAGACGGAGCCGCTCTACGCGGCGGGGATCGCGCTGCTGCGACGGACCCTCGTCACGGGTCGAGCCGTCCGACTCATCGGGCTGACCGCCATCAACCTGGCCGAGGCCCAGCAGCTGACGCTCTTCGACGCCCCGGGGCGGCGGGACCGCCTGACCCGCTCGATCGACGTCGTCCGCAGTCGGTTCGGCGACGCGGCGATCACGCGTGCTCGGCTCCTGGCCGACCGTCCGACGCGGCGTTTCGACTTCGGTGAGCGGCCGGAGGCGCCGACCGACGGCGATGACGGCTCCGGGTCTTGACGGATCGAACAGATGTTCGATATGATGCCTGCCTGACCAGAACACCTGTTCGAGTGCCCGAGCAGGCCCAGACCGAACCAGGGAGCGTGAGACACGATGGCACTCGTTCAGATTCCACCGGTGGAGGCGCACGTGCGCTGGGACCGCTCGGCCGACCGACCCTCCGAGGTGCGCTGGGGCGGGCACCACCTCCGCGTCGTCGAGCTCGATGCCGTCCGCGACGAGCGCGCGGCGTATCCGGCCGCCCGCGGCCCGCGCCTGACGTTCGTGCTGCGCACGGACGACGGCGGCCGCGCGTCGATCACCTTCGACGGGCGGCGCTGGTTCCTGGAGGCCGTCGAGCAGGCCGCCTGAGCAACCCGCTCACCCGCCTACAATCGGCCGGCCACCCGCCGGACCGATCGAGGACTCCGGCCGCGTCGCCAGCCGTAGGATGCCGCCGCCGATGAACGACCGACTGACCGACCTGCCGATCCAGGAGCTGCTCGACCGACTCGCGACGAGCGACCCGGTCCCTGGCGGGGGAAGCGCCGCCGCGCTGGCCGGCGCGATGGGCGCGGCGCTCATCCAGATGGTCGTGGCCCTCAGCACGGGACGCCCGGCCGCCGCCGAGCACGAGGACGCGCTCGCCGCCATCCGTGACGAGGCCGCGTCGGCCCAGTCCGACCTGCTGCGGCTGAGCGAGGTCGACGCTGCCGCCTACGACGCCGTCGTGAAGGCCCGCCGCCTCCCGCGCGACTCCGAGCTCGAGCGGCAGGCCCGCGACGTCCAGGTCGCCCATACGACCCGCGAGGCGACGATGGCCCCCCTCGAGACGGCGACGCGCGCCGGGCGCGTCCTCGCCCTGGCGGAGCGCCTCGCTCCGCTCGCCAACCCGCACGCGATCAGCGACGTCGGCGTCGCCGCCCTGCTCGCCGCGTCGTCCATCCGCGGCGCCGCGCTCAACGTGCGCATCAACCTCCCGTTCCTGCCGGACGACGATCCGCTGCGGCCGGAGGCCGAAGCGCAGCTCGAGGCGCAGCTGGCACCGCTCGACGCGCGGGAGCGAGCCGTCCGCATGGCCGTCGAGGCGCAGCTCGGATGACGGCACGGCTGCTCGATGGGCGGAGCCTCGCCTCGCACCTGCGTCGCCAGCTCGGCCGCCGCGTCGAGGAGCTCATCGGCCCCGACGAGGATGCGACGCCGCCGTGCCTCGCCATCCTGCGCGACGGGACGAGCGAAGCCGCCGGCCTGTACGCGGCCAGCCTGGAGCGCGCGGCGCGCAGCACGGGCGTCGCGACCGAGCCGATCGTCGCCGGCACGGAACCCCTCGACGCGTCGATCGAGCGCCTGAACCGCGACCCGCGCATCGCGGGCATCGTGATCGCGCAGCCGTTCGCGGACGTGGCGGAGGGTCGCCGCCTCGTCGAGCTCATCGATCCGGCGAAGGATGTCGACGGTGCCACGCCGACGAACGCCGGACGGCTGGCTCGCGGGGAGCCCGCGCTCGTCCCGGCCACCGCCATGGCGGTGATCGCGATTCTCGAGGCGCATGACGTGCCCGTTGCCGGCCTGCGCGCCGTCATCGTCGGGCGCTCGGCAGTCGTCGGGCGGCCGGTCGCCTCGCTGCTGCTGGCGCGTGACGCGACCGTCGTCATCTGTCATCGCGCGACGCGCAACCTCGCGCGCGAGACGCGCCGTGCCGAACTGCTCGTGGCGGCCGCCGGCGCGCCGGAGCTGATCGGCCCCGAGATGGTCAACCGCTCGGCGATCGTCATCGACTGCGGCATCAATGCGACCCCCGACGGGATCGTGGGCGACGTCGCGTTCGAGACGGTTTCGCAGGTCGTGCGTGCCATCACGCCCGTGCCGGGCGGGATCGGCCCGGTGACGCCGATGATGGTGCTGCGCCAGACGATCGAGGCCGCCGAGCGAGTCGCCCGGGCCGGCTGACCCGAGGCGGCGCCCGTGACCCGGCGTGAGCCCGTTCAGCCTGTCACCCAGCGGACAGCCTTCCTGTCGGGTCACCTCTTGTTTCCCCGAGCTCGGGGGAGGATGCTGCACGCCACAGCCCGATCGCCGTGCGTAGTTTGCGTGACGGACCGGACAGGTAGTGGAGGATCACGCGATGACCGACGAGCAGTACGTCATCGAGCTGGAGCCCGATGACACCGAGGGCCAGCTTTTCCGGGCGGCCGTGGCGCCCGAAGACCAGGACTGGCTCCGTGACAAGCTCGGGCGCGAGCCCGGGTCGAGGATCGTCCTCAGGGCGTCCGACGACGACGACACCGAGGGCCACCTGCTGCGCAGCGCGGTGACGGTCCGTGTCGCGTCCGACGACGACGACACCGAGGGCCACGCCATCGCCGTCCACTTCCCGACGAAGGAAGAGGCCGACGCGTTCCGGAAGCGCCTGCTTCTCGCCGGCGCGCGCGCCGGGACGATCGCGCTGGGTGCTGCCGGCGGCATCGGGGTGGCGAACCTGTCGAGCGACAGCGCCGGCGCCGGAGCCGGCACGGGCGCGGCGGCAGGAACGGACTGGACCCAGGCCGAGCGGCCCGACACGGCAGCGGCCGGCGCGGCTCCGGCGGCGGGGATGGACTGGAGCCAGGCCGAGCGACCCGGAACGGCCGCGGCCGGCGCGGGTCCGGCGGCGGGGATGGACTGGAGCCAGGCCGAGCGACCCGGAACGGCAGCGGCCGGCAGCGGCTCCGCCGACAGCGACGACGCGGAGCCGAGCACCGGAGGCCCGACGCCGCGCTAGGTCACCCGGGCACGCGTTCATCGCGCCGGGCACCGAATCCGCTTCGGTGACCCGGCGTGAGCCCGTTCAGCCGGTCTCGGCGATCATGTCGTCAAGCGGGACCGAGCCGTCGATGAAGCCCAGCCGCTCCATCGTCGCGTAGGCCGACTCCCACAGCCGGCGGTCGATCGCGCCGTCCGCGAAGCCGTCCCCGGCCCAGAGATCGACGGTCGCGCCGAGCACCGCGCGCGCGACCTCGGGATCCTCGGCGATCGTCGGGACGGCCGACTCGGCGGCCGCGAACCCGAGCTCGGGGTCGTCGATCACCGCCGCCTGCGCCGCCGCGGTCGCCTCGACGAAGGCGCGCACGAGCTCGGGGTCGGAGCTGAGCAGCTCATCCCCGACGATCACCCCCGGGCCGGGCAGCGGAGCCACCTCGTCCACGGTCAGCAGCCCGACCTCGGTCCCGCGCGCCTCCAGCCGCAACGGCTCGTTGTTTCGGAAGCCGGTGATGAGGTCCACGTCGCCGTTCGAGAACCCGTCGACCTGGTTGAACTGCGGGTACTCGCGGATCGTGACGTCCGCCTCGTCCAGGCCGCCGGCCTCGAGCAGCGCGAGGAGCGCGTGCCACGAGGAACCGAAGCGCCCCGGCGTGCCGATCGATGCGCCGGCCAGTCCCGCCGCCTCAACGGGCACGTCCCCCGACGCCCCGATGATCGCCACCGGAAAGCCCTGGTACAGCGTCGAGACGTAGCGGATCGGGATGCCAGCGGTGCGCGCGATCATGACGTCGGTCGCATCGGCCACTCCGAACTCGGCCCGCCCATCGGCGACGAGGCGCTGGACGTCGGGCGCCTGCTGGTGCTGGATCTCGACCTCGAGTCCCGCATCGGCATAGAACCCCTCCTGCTGCGCGACATAGAACGGCGCGAACTGCACATCGGGCCGATAGCCGAGGAGCAGCGTCACCTCGCGCAGCTCCGGCGCAGCGCTCGGGGTCGCGGAGGTGGCCTGGCAGGCCGGAACGAGAAGCGCGAGGGCAACGATGAGGAGGCGCTGCGGAGGCATCGGTGGTCCTTTCAATGGCTGATGAGCCGCCGCTCGACGACGACGACCAGGCCGTAGAAGACGAGGCCGATGGCGGCGAGCGTGGCGAGGGCGACGAACATGAGCGACGTGTTGAAGAGGCCCTGGTTGGCGATGTTGATGAGGACTCCCAGGCCGATGCTGGCCCCGGTCCACTCGGCGACGACCGCGCCGATGACCGCCAGGGTGACCCCGACCCGCAGGCCGCCGAAGATCACCGGCAACGCCGAGGGAATCTCGAGCAGCCGGGTCCGCTGGGCCGGACGCGCGCCGAGGCTACGCAGCATCTCGTCGAGGAGCGGGTCGGCCGAACGGATGCCGACCATCGTGGCAATGGCGATCGGGAAGAAGACGATGAGCGCGCAGATCACGACCCGCGCCAGCAGTCCCCCGCCGAACCAGATGTGGAGCAGCGGGGCGAGGGCGAGGATCGGGACCGCCTGGGCCGCGACGATGTACGGCGACAGGACGCGCTCGACGAGCACGCTCTTGCCGAGCGCGATCCCCGTCAGGACCGCCGCCGTGGCACCGGCCGCGAAGCCGAGGATGACCTCGAGCAACGTGCTGGCGGTGTGGGTCCACAGCAGCCCCGAGCCGATGACGGCGGCGCCCTCGGCCGCGACCTGCTCCGGCGCCGGCAGGATGAACTCGGGGTAGCCCCCGACCACCGTCACGAGCTTCCAGACCACCAGGAAGGCCGTCAGGCTCAGAAGCGCGGCACCGATGCGCCTCACGCCGCCCCTTCCTGCTCGGCCCATGGCCGCAGCTCGAGCGCGTGGGCAGATGCCAGCGCCCCGCGGATCTCGGCGGCCAGCTCGGCGGCGCGTGGGTCGCCGATCAGCTCCGAGGAGCGCGGACGCGGAAGGTCAACCTCCACGAGACGCGCGACGCGTCCGGGTCGCGGCGTCATGACGACGACACGATCGGCCAGGGCCACAGCCTCGCTGACGCTGTGCGTGACGAGGATGACGGTGCGCCGGCGCTCGAGCCAGAGGCGCTGCAGCTCGGCGTCGAAGGTCTCGCGGGTCAGCGCGTCAAGCGCGCTGAACGGCTCGTCGAGCAGCAGCACCGGCGGGTCGCCGATGAGCGCGCGCGCCAGGCCGGCCCGCTGCGCCATGCCACCCGACAGCTCACGAGGGCGCAGGTCCGCCACGCCGGCGAGGCCGACACGCTCCAGCGCCTCGCGGCCGCGCTGCCGGCGCTCGCCAGTCGGCGTGCCGTCGAGCTCGAGCGGCAGGGCGACGTTGTCGATGACCGAGCGCCACGGGACGAGGCGCGGTTGCTGGAAGGCGAGCCCGACCCGTCCGTCACCGGCCCGCGGCGCGGCCCCGCCGACGAGTACGGCGCCGGCACTGGGCGCCAGGAGGCCCGCGGCGAGGCGCAGGAGCGTGCTCTTGCCACAGCCGTTCGGTCCGATGATCACCGTGAACGAGCCGGCGGTGGCCTCGAGGCTGCAGCCGGCCAGGGCCTGCAGCTCGCCGGCGGGCGACGCGAAGTGCACCCCGACGCCGTCGATGGCGACGTCGAGGCCGCTGGCCTCCCGGCTGGTCGTGTCCGAGCTCACTCTCGCTCCCGCGTGCAGGCATCGCATCGCACGGGGCGTTGCCGGCGCAACCGATGGCGCACCGGCCCACGCGGGCACGAGGCGCTCGGCGGAGCGCACGGTCGTCTTCTCCCTTCCGGACTGTGACCGTCGGCCCTGTCTGCCCCGGCGTGGCGCCGGGGGTCAGGTCGGCCGCATCGGTGTATTCGATGCGGTTCGCGGGCTGGCTCGACGCGCGAGCCGACCGCCGGTGGGGACTTTCACCCCGCCCCGAAGACGATGGATGATTCGATTGCCGCCGATCGTGTCACGCGCCGCGCGGTGGGTCAACCGCTCAGCCGCCCGCGACGTCACGCCCTCGGCGCTTGCCCCACCACCAGCGTGCGACGAAGACGACCGCCAGGCCGATGACGACGGCGTAGATGACGTACTCGTACGGCTTCATCGCGGCGGAGATGATCTCGTAGTTGTCGCCGACGACGAACCCGGCGTAGATGAGGGCCGCGTTCCACGGGACCGAGCCGAGGGTCGTGAAGAGCAGGAAGCGGCCGATCGGCATGCGGCTGATGCCGGCCGGATAGCTGACGAACGTGCGCACGAGCGGCACCATCCGACCGAGGAAGACGGCCCAGCTGCCCCAGCGCTCGAACCAGCGGTCCGCCATGTCCAGGTCCGAGGCGCCGATGCCGACGTAGCGGCCATACCGATCGAGCAGCGGACGCCCGCCCCAGGCGCCGATGAGGTAGCCGACCAGGGCGCCGACGACGCTCCCGACGGTAGCCAGCGCAACGGCCAGCGGGATGTTCCACGGCAGGCTCGTCAGCGGCTCGAGGACCGATGGATCCGCGGCCGACTGGCTCACCTTCCAGCCGGCCATCGGCAGGATCACCTCGGATGGGATCGGCGCCACGATCGTCTCGAGCGCGACGGCCGCCGCCACCCCCAGGTAGCCGACAGCGTCGTACAGCTCGAGGATGAAGGGGATGACCTCGCGATCGATGAAGTCGAGCAGCGGTCCGAGCCTCTACCCGGCGTCGATGCGCCGCGGCACGGCGACCCGCCGCGGCTGACCCTGGCCGCCACGCGCCAGCTCGCGCGCGCGCTCACGCTCATCCACGCGGAGCACGTGAATGGCGACGATGATCGCAACGAGCGACCCGCCCGCGATCCAGCCGCCGAGGACGTCCATCGGGTAGTGAGCTCCGAGGTAGATGCGCGTCGCGCTGATCGCGCCGATGAGCAGGATCGCGACCGCGTACGCGATCTGGCCCTGCCGGACGTCGTGCGCCAGGCGCGCGACGCAGAAGGCGGCAAGGCCGTACAGGACGGTCGCCCGCAGGGCGTGGCCCGCCGGGAAGTCGGCGATGTCGTCGAGGCCGATGTTGTTCACGTTGAACATCGCGCTCACGAGCGCGGACAGGTCGATCGCCGTCGACGAGGTGAAATACTTGAGCGCCCACTCCATGGGAAAGGCGAGCGTCCCGAAGGCCAGCAGCACGGCGAGATCGCGGCGGCCGCGCACGAGGGCCAGCAGCCCGAGCGCCGCGAAGCCGAGGGCGACGAACCAGCCGCTGCCGAGGGCGCTGATGCCGATGATAAGCGTCTCGAGCGGCGGGACGTTCGCCTCGACCCAGAGGTGGACGACCTCGACGACATTCGTCATCAGCCACTCCTCCGGCGCCGTGTACTCCGTCGTGCGCTTGAGCATGACGAGCCAGAAGAGCGCGGGCAGCGCGATGATCGAGAGGAGGAAGGCCACCGCCGGGCTGGGGACCGCTCCGCCCAGGTGATGTACCGCGTCGTCATGGACGACGAGGCGGCTCGTGAGGTCCGGCAGCCGTCGCACGGTGCGTAGTATACGGACCCATGCCGCCCCTTCCGCTCTCCGGCCGGGACCTCTCGCTCGACAACGTCATCGAGGTCGCCCGCGGCCGGCGGGCCGTCGCGCTCGCGCCGGACGCCGCCGAGCGGATGCGGGCGTCGCGCGCCGTCATCGAGCGGCTCGTCGCGGAGGGCGCCACGGTGTACGGCGTCACGACTGGCTTCGGCGACCTCGCCGACGTGCGGATCGAGCCCTCGCAGACCGCCGAGCTGCAACGTAACCTCGTCCGTTCGCACGCCGCCGGCGTCGGCGAGCCGCTCCCCGACGAGGTCGTGCGCGCGATGCTCCTCCTGCGGGCGAACGCGCTCGCCGTCGGCCTCTCCGGCGTGCGGGTCGAGGTCGTCGAGCTGCTCGTGGCGATGCTGAACGCGGCCGTCCACCCGGTCGTGCCGTCGCACGGCAGCCTCGGCGCGTCGGGCGACCTGGCTCCCCTCGCCCACATCGCGCTCGTCCTCATCGGCGAGGGGGAGGCGACGGTCGACGGGGCCGGGCCCGGCTCGGGGCTCGACGCGCTCGGGCGGGCTCGTCTCGTCCCGCTCGTGCTGGAGGCGAAGGAGGGGCTGGCGCTCCTGAACGGCACGCAGCTCATGGCCGGGATCGGCGCTCTCGCGCACCACGACGCGCTGCGTCTCGCGCTCAGCTCCGACGTCATCGGCGCCATGAGCCTGGAGGCGATGCTCGGCACTGCGACCGCCTTCGCCGACGAGCTCGTGTCGGCGCGGCCGCATCCGGGCCAGGTGGCATCGGCCCGGCACCTGCGCGCGCTGCTCGCAGACAGCGAGATCGCCGCGTCCCATGCCTCCAGCCCGCACAAGGTCCAGGACGCCTACAGCCTGCGCTGCATGCCGCAGGTGCACGGGGCGGCGCGCGACGCGCTGGAGGAGCTGGCGCGCGTGCTGCGGATCGAGATCAACGCGGTGACCGACAACCCGCTGGTCCTACCGT
>CAZKFP010000173.1:0-13977 GCA_964552085.1 uncultured Steroidobacteraceae bacterium | reverse complement strand
TTCATCGAGGGCTACCTGCGCTCGCGGGTGGGCGAGGGAGATCCGTCGCCCGCGGCCTGATCCGGCTACCATCGGCCAGGAACCGATGACATCCCTTCTGCGCCGACGTACGCGCACCGCAGATCCCGACGCGCCGGTCATCAGCATGGTGGACGTCGGGATGACGTACCCGAACGGCAAGGTCGCCCTCGCCGATGTGAACGTCAGGATCGATCGCGGCGACTTCGTCTTCCTCGTCGGACCGTCGGGCGCCGGGAAGAGCACGTTCATCCGCCTCCTCATCCGGGAACAGCTGCCCACGAGCGGGCACGTCCGGGTGGCCGGGCGCGACCTGCTGCGGATGCGACGCGGGCAGGTACCCGGGCTGCGGCGCCGGATCGGGATCGTGTTCCAGGACTTTCGCCTGCTGCCGAACAAGACGGTCGCCGAGAACGTCGCCTTCGCCCTCGAGGTGACCGGCGCGTCCGGCGCCCGGGTGCGCCGGCGCGTCCCGCAGCTGCTCAACCTCGTCGGCCTGCACGAGCATGCCCACCACCTGCCGACCCAGCTCTCGGGCGGAGAGCAGCAGCGCACGGCGATCGCGCGGGCCCTCGTGCACGATCCGCCGATCCTCATCGCCGACGAGCCGACCGGCAACCTCGACCCGGTGACGAGCTGGGAGATCATCCAGCTCCTCATCCAGATCAACCAGCTCGGCACGACGGTCCTGATGGCGACGCACAACCAGGAGATCGTGAACGCGATGCGCCGCCGGGTGCTGGCGCTCGAGGGCGGCCTCCTCGTCCGCGACGAGGCCGCGGCGGCCTACGAGCGTGAGTACTGACCGATGCCGTTCCTTCGCTTCATCGGCTTCAGCGTCGTCCGCGCCTGGCAGGGCTTCTGGCGCAACGCGATGATGAGCCTCGCCGCGACCGCGACGGTCGTGCTCATGCTCGTCCTGCTCGCCGCGCTCTTCATCGTCATTACCGGGCTGAACGCGGGCCTCGAGTTCATCGAGAGCAAGGTCGCTGTCACCGCGCGCCTCGACGACAGCATCACCAACGCCCGGCTCGAGCGGCTCACGGCCGAGGTCGAGGCGCTGCCCGGCGTCGCATCGGTCGACTACATCTCGCCGGAGCAGGCGATGCAGCGCCTGGAGGCCTCCTATCGCGAGATCGGCCGCACGCTCGACCTCGGCGACCCGGATTCGCCGATCACGCTCTTCGCCAGCCTGGAGATCAGCCTGGACGACCCCGACGCCTCGTCGGGCGTGAGCCGCGCCCTCTCCGCGCACGACGACGTCGATCGCGTCCTGACGAAGCAGGCCGAGTACGACACGCTGCTCGGCATCATCACCGTCATCCGCACCGTCGGCCTCGTCGGCATCGGCCTTGTCGGCCTGACGGTCCTGTTCATGATCATCAACACGATCCGGATCGCGGTGTACAGCCGCGCCGGCGAGATCGAGATCATGCGGCTCGTCGGCGCCTCGGACTCCTTCATCCGCTGGCCGTTCATCCTGGAGGGCATCCTGTGCGGGCTCATCGGGGCGCTCGTCACGATCGTCCTCGTCGCCATCGTCTGGGATCCGATCCAGCCCGCCATGGTGACCGTGTTCCAGATGCCGACCGCCGTCAGCGACCAGTTCCTCACGACGTTGTCGCTTCTCCTCTTCGCCGTGGGCCTCGGTATCGGCGCGCTCGGCTCGTGGATCAGCGTCCGCTCGTACCTCGCCGGGGCCCGCTGATCCCGCCCGGGTAGGCAAACCGTAACTCGGCCGCAACCTGCCACCTGCCCGTCACGGGTAGACTTCGTGCTCCCATGACCGATCTGTACCCCGCCACGCCACCCACGAGGCCGTCGCCGGGCGGCCCGCTGCCGTGGATCATCTCGCTCGCGCTCGCTGCGGTCGTCGGTGCCGTCCTCTTCGTCGGCGGCTACCTCGCCGGCGGCGGCGGCGGCGGCTCGGACTGCGCGGCGCCGGACGAGGCGTTCGAGGCCTTCTGCGAGGCATACGACCGGCTGCAGCTCGAGTACGTCGACGACCTCGACCCGGACAAGCTCGCCGAGGGCGCCATCCGGGGTATGTTCCAGTACGGGGTCGAGGACCCGTACTCCGGCTATATGCCGCCCGAGCAGTTTCAGCAGGCGCTCGGAGACCTGTCCGGATCGTTCAGCGGCATCGGTGCCGAAATGGCGATCAGAAACACCGAGGACCCGGCGGACCTGGCGGCCTGCACCGAGCTGAACGCGACCTGCCGGCTCGTCGTCATCGCCCCGCTGGCCGATTCGCCGGCGGGGCGCGCCGGGCTCCAGGCGGGTGACTTCGTCCTCGCGGTGGACGGCGAGCGCGTCGACGGCACGACGATGAACGACCAGATCGGGGCGATCCGCGGCGAGTCGGGCACCGACGTGACGCTCACGATCGAGCGCGACGGGGGTGAGCCGTTCGACATGACGATCACGCGGGCCGAGATCATGCTCCAGGAGGTCGAGACGCGGATGATCGACGGGCACGTCGGCTACATCGCCCTCAACGGCTTCAGCAGCCCGGCCAGCGAGCAGTTCGCGGCCGGCCTCGACGAGCTCCTCGAGCAGGGCGCCGACCAGATCGTGTTCGACCTGCGTGACAATCTCGGCGGATACATCAACGCCGCGCAGGAGATCGCCAGCCAGTTCATCGACGACGGCCTGATCTTCACGCAGGAGTCCGCCGGCGACGAGCGCAAGCGGTACGAGTCGACCGGCGGGGGGATCGCAACCGATCCGGGGATCGAGCTCGCGGTGCTCGTCAACGGCGACTCGGCGTCGGCATCCGAGATCGTGGCCGCTGCGCTCCAGGAGCACGGGCGCGCCACGATCGTCGGCGAGCCGACGTTCGGCAAGGACACGGTCCAGGTCTGGGGCCGCCTGGAGAACGACGGCGGGGTTCGCATCACGATCAGCCGCTGGTTCACGCCGGAGCACAACTCGGTCGCGCCGGACGGCGTGCGGCCCGACATCACGGCCGCCCGCGACGCCGAGACGCCGCCGGAGCAGGACCCGGTCCTGGACGCGGCGCTCGCCCACCTCGCCGAGCAGACCGTCGCGGACGACGTCGGTGCACCCGCTCCGTCCGGTTCGCCGTCCGCGGACACGGAGCCGCAGACCGTCGTGGGCATTGTCGCGCCGCGACCCATCTGCTAGCATCGCGCGCAACGAAAGGAGGTGGTGTTGCTGATGGACAGTTCCAAGCACGCCACCACCGAGGCGGTTCGCTAACACGGCCTCGCGTGGTGTAGCGACGGGAAGAGCCGGCCAAACGGTCGGCTCTTTCCATGTCCGCCCCTTCCCGCAGCACGACAGGACCGATGCCCGACGAGACGATCGCCGTCAACCGGCGAGCGCGCCACGATTACGCCATCGAGGAGACGCTCGAGGCGGGCATCGTGCTGACCGGCACCGAGATCAAGAGCGTGCGCGAGCACCGGGTGAACATCGCGGAAGCGTACGTGCGCATCGAGCGCGGCGAGGCTTGGCTCGTCGGCGCGCACATCGCCGAGTACGCGCAGGGCAACCGCAACAACCACGCGCCGACGCGGACGCGCAAGCTGCTCATGCATCGCGACCAGATCAGCGAGCTGCTCGGCCTGCAGTCGGCCAAGGGGCTCACGATCGTGCCGCTGAAGCTGTACCTGGCGCACGGCGTCGCGAAGCTCGAGGTCGGAGTCGCCCGTGGCAAGAAGGCGCACGACAAGCGTCGCGCGATCGCGGAGCGCGACATGCGACGTGAGCTCGACCGCGAGTCCAAGGTGGCCGGTCGCATCAAGCTCTAGAACAGGTGTTCACATCGGCGCATCGGTCTGGTAGAATGGTCGTCCAATCGGTTCGTGGGGATGTCAGGTTTCGACAGGGCCCGTGAACCGGGAATCGCAGGTCGAGGTTGCTCGCAGGCCTCGTAAAAAAGCGGGCAATTGCTGTAACTGGCAACGATAGTTACGCCCTCGCTGCTTAGGCAGTGAGCATCGACGCCGTCTCCCCTCCCCGGACGGCGAAGATGTCATTAGGGGAGGTGCGGCGTCGCCGACTCCGGTGAGTGACGTCAAAGAGCCGCGAGGCACATCGGATAGCGAGCGAAGCACCCCGCCGGTTGGGGGCCCGCATCGCGAAGCGCAAGTAGGCCGGAAATACCTGTAGGAAGTTCTCGGGGAACGTGTTCTGGACGGGGAGTTCGATTCTCCCCCATCTCCACCATTCCACACTCACCGACGTCGCTCAGCGGGAGCGGCGCCGGTTCCGTCGTCCGCCCCGCGCGATTCGGGGCGTGATCGCTTGCCACCCTGTGCTACGGTCGGCGTCGCGGGACCGGGGGGCCAGGACGCTGCGGAGGGTGTGGGTTGTCATGGATTTCTCCAAGCTCAGTCAGAACGAGAAGCTGGCGGTCTACGGATCGGCCGCGCTTCTCATCGGGGGGGCCGTCGGTCGCAGCTACGGATTAACCGCCCTGGGCATGCTTGCGGCGGTTGCCATGCTCGCCATCGTGCTCCTGCCGCAATTTTCGTCGGGCATCGCCCTTCCCGGTTCGCGCGGTAGCCTGATGGTCGCCGTCGGCGGGCTCGCCGGCGCCATCATGGCGCTGGCTCTCCTGCAGGCCGTCGTCGGCGTCCTGTTCGTCGACACGGACCTGCGCGACATCTTCTTCCTCGTGGCGGTCGCCGGCGGCCTGCTCATGGCCTGGGCGGGCTGGCGAGAGTTCCAGGCCGAGGGCGGCAAGTTCCAGTTCGGAAGCACGGCGACGGCATCGAGCGCCGATCGCGGGACCTCTTCCGCCGCGGCGCCGCCGCCGCCTCCCGCGGCCGAACCGACCACGACGGCAGCCCCACCACCGCCGGCCGAGCCGGCGCCCTCAGCCGACCCCGACGACGACCCGACCTACCGCCCCTGAGTTCAGCCGGGACCGACCTCCGCCGCGCGCCGCGCCAGGCGCTCGACCGGATCCTCGTCGCCCCGCAGGCAGCGGTGGAGGCGGTTGACGACGACGTCGGCCGCGAGCCCATCATCGACGGCGTCGATCGCTTCTCGCAGCGATCGGCGCCGTTCGTCGTCCGGCTCGAGCTCGGCGACGTGGCGCACGAGCGAGCCGATGTCACCATGGGTGGCCGCCAGTTCCTCCGGCGGCTCACCGAGCGCGTCCTCGAAGTAGGCGATCGCGAGGCAGAGCAGGTCGTCGGGCTCGGCGGCCCTTCGACGCGACGTCTCGCCAGGACGGCCGACGACGAGTTCGTAGCCATCCTCGAGCGCCGGGGCGAACCCGATCCATCGGCCATCCTCGGCGAGCCGACCGACCGCGCAGGCCGGGGCATCCATCACGGTTCGACCCGTGCCGGGCCTACTCCTTGACCTGGTTCGCCGGCAGGACGACGATCCGTCGGTTCGGCTCGACGCCGACGCTCTGCGTCCGGATCTTCGGGTTCTCGAGCAATGCCATGTGGACGATCCGGCGCTCGACGGCGGGCATCGCCTCGAGCTGGATGATCTTGCCGGTCTGCGCGACGCGCTTGGCGGCCCGTTCGGCCACGTCACGCAGCTGCTCCTCGCGCCGCCCACGATAGTTCTCGACGTCGATCGCGATCCGGTGGTGCTGGCCCTCGCGCCGCCCGACGATCAGGTTGACGATGTGCTGGAGGCTCGCCAGCTTCTCGCCTCGGCGGCCGATGAGCGCGCCGAGGTCGTCGCCCTTGACGTTCAGCCGCGCCGCGTCGCCACCGGTCGCGACCTCAACGGTGCCGCTCAGGCCCATGAGGCCGAGCATCTCGGTGAGCACCGTCTTTGCCGTGTCGAGTGTCGAGCGCTCCTCGTCGGAGAGCTCCTCGACCGGCTTGCCGGAGACGAACGGAGCCGGCTCGCGTGCCGGCCGGTCCGCGCGCGGCTCACGCGGGGGACGATCGGCGCGGGGCTCGCGAACGGCATGCTCGCGCTCGCGCCCGTTCCGACCCCGCCCACCGCGGCCTCGCCCACCGCGGGATCGAGGGCCGGCATCGGCTCGGGCGGGCTCCGAGAACTGGTCGCTGGCCCGATCGGCAGCGAGGTCAGCCTCGTCGGGCGGGGACTCGACGGTCATCGTCTCAGCATCGGCCAGCTCCGCGGGAGCCTCGTCCCGGTCGGGCTCGGCAACGGCCTCCGGGCTGCGCTCTGGCTCACGCACTGGCTGACGCTCTGGCTCGGCGCGGACCGTCTCGGCCGCGGCCACGGCGGATTTCGGCGCCGCAAGGATGCGGGCCTCCTCGCCCCCGACGCCGAGCACGCCACGGCTGCCCTGCGCGAGGATCTCGATATCGAGGTCGCCGAGGTCCGAGCTGAACTCGGCCATGGCGGCTCGGATCGCCTCTTCGACGTTCTTGCCGGTGAATTCTCGAAAGGTCATCGTTTTCGGCCTCGTCTCTTGGTGCCGCCCTGCCTTCGATTCGCGGGCCGCGACTTCGTGCGGCTACCGCCCGACGCGGGGGCGCGGGGGTTGGCGGGTTCGGGGCTCTCCGTCGGCGCATCGGTCGTTTCGACGCGCTTCGGACGCGGCGCGGACACGCCCTCCGGGGCGGCTGCCCACGAGGGCTGCCAGCCGAAGAGCGGGAAGAGGTTGCCCCAACCCATGATGAGGTACTGGTGAACGACGAGATACCCGGTGTACACGATCCAGTACAGGATCAGGCCGCTCGGGAAGATGCCGCCCCAGATGATCGTGAGCAGCGGGAACGTGTACGTCATCGTGCTCGTCATCGAGGCGGTCGGATCGTCCGCGTTCGGCCGCGGGCTCGTCATCTTGACCTGCACGAACTGCAGGATGGCGGCGATCACCGCCAGGAGGGAGATCGCGAACGTCCCGAAGAGCGGGATCGCGAAGACATGGTCGATCTGCGAAAGATCGAGGTTGAGGAGCCAGCCGACGGTCGTGTCCACCGGCCCGGAGAGGTGGATCGGCTCGATGAGCTGGCAGTTCAGCGGGACCAGGCTGGCGAAGTCCGGCGGCGCGTCGCAGGGCCCGTTCACCGGCACGCGGTAGTTGTTGTTTGCGAGCGGCTCGAGTGGCGCTCGGTCCACCCAGTCGGCGAGGGTCGCACGCTGGCTGTCGTTCGGCGTGAAGTTGATGACGCTCGATGCCCGGAGGAGCACCTGGTAGAGCGCGAAGAGAATCGGCAGCTGGAGGAGGACCGGGAGGCATCCCGCGGCGGGATTGACGCCGTGCTCCTTGTAGAGCGCCATGGTCTCCTCCGAGACCTTCTGGCGATTGCCCTTGTGCTTGCGCTGCACCTCGCGGATGAGGGGCTGCATCCGCTGCATCTCCTTCTGCGAGCGGATCTGCTTCACGAAGAGCGGGGCGAGCAGCGTGCGGATGATGATCGTGAAGACGATGATCGCCAGCGCGAAGTCGAAGAAGGGGATCTTGTAGAGGGCGATGAGCAGGTTGAAGAGCGGGAGGAAGAAGACGTCCCACGGCGGGGTGAAGTGCTCGATCCCCAGGAAGCCGGCGCCGATGATCGGGGTCAAAGTCTCTCGTCTCGTCTAGCGGACCGGGTCATAGCCGCCCGGATGGAAAGGATTGCAGCGACCGATCCGCTTCGCGCCCATCCACGATCCGCGCAAGAGCCCGTACCGTTCGATCGCCTGGAAGGTGTAGTGCGAGCAGGTCGGCGAGTACCGGCAGCTCGGTGGCATCCAGGCAGTCAGCTTCTGGTACGCGATGATCAGTCCCAGCCCGATTCTCTTCATGTACCGATGTCCGACCGGGCCAGCAGCGCGTCGATCGCGGCTGCCAGCTCAGCATGGCTCGCCTCGGCCGCCTTCGGCCGCGCGATGATGAGCAGGTCCCACCCGGGACCGATTGCGTGCCCCAGTCGCTCGCGGAGCAGAGCCCTCAACCGACGGCGCACGCGATTCCGTTGCACGGCGCCACCGAGCGTCCGAGGTGTCGACAGCCCGACCCGCGTCTCGTCACGATCGGTCCGCATCCAGCGGAGAACGAGCAGCGACGTCGCGCGCGCCGTTCCGTCACGGCCGATCGCCTCGAAGTCCGCGCGGCGCCGCAGGGTCGGCAGCACGGGCACGGTCCTCGCGGCCCTCGGCGTCAGACGGTGAGCCGCTTGCGCCCCTTGGCGCGACGACGAGCGAGCACACGCCTACCGCCCTTCGTAGCCATGCGGGCCATGAAGCCATGCTCACGCTTGCGCGCGCGCTTCTTGGGCTGATAGGTCCTCTTCGTCATGGGTGCGTGCCGTTTCCTCGTACACCTTGCGTTCGGGCCCCTCACAAGCGAACGGCTGGCCCGTTCGCCAGCCCGCGCGCGTGAAGTCGGTTTCCCGTCCGCTCTGACTCGGGATTCTACCGGTGGGGTGGTACCCGGTCAAACCGGTCGCAGACCGATTCGCGGCGGCTGACGGCGCCGGCGCAGGACCGGGGGACCGATTCGTCCCGATCCATTGCAGCGCCGTTTCGGCCGCTGCTATAGTGGCCCGACCCCCGGCCCGGACCGCCCGATTCAACGTCCGATCTGGCCCCGGAGGCGGCCTCAACAGGGCCTTGTGGCAGCCCCCGCAGATCCGGCTCGGAGAACGTCGATTGATGGAAGCGAAGCAGGTGTGGCGCGCCGCCCTCGGCGAGCTGCAGGTGTCCCTCTCACCCGCAAACTTCGAGACCTGGCTGAAGGACACGCAGCTCGTGGAGATCGAGGACAACCGGTACCGCATCTCCGCGCCGAACGGCTTCGCTCGTGACTGGCTCGACAACCGGTATCGCCCGCTGATCAGCCAGACCCTGGCGCGCGTCGTGGGTGGATCGGTCCAGGTGGAGTTCATCGTCGCCGATGCCGCCGGCCCCGTCCCGCAACAGGTCGACGAGGAGCGCCAGGTCGCCATGCCGCCGCTCTCGGCCGGCGGGAACACGCTCAACCTGAACAGCCGGTACACGTTCAATAACTTCATCGTCGGCTCCGCGAACCGGCTGGCCCACGCGGCCGCGCTCAGCGTGGCGGAGCGCCCAGGGCACGCCTACAACCCGCTCTTCCTGTACGGGGGCGTCGGCCTGGGCAAGACCCACCTCATGCACGCCATCGGCAACGCGGTGGCCGCGAAGTTCCCACGCAAGCGGATCCTCTACGCGACGAGCGAGAAGTTCACGAACGACTTCATCAACTCGATCCGCGAGCAGAAGATGGAGGACTTCCGGAACCGATATCGGCGGATCGACGTGCTGCTCATCGACGACATCCAGTTCATCGCCGATCGGGAGCGCACCCAGGAGGAGTTCTTCCACACGTTCAACACGATCCACGAGGCCGGCAAGCAGGTCGTCCTCTCAAGCGATCGGCCGCCGAAGGCGATCACGACCCTGGAGGAGCGCCTCCGCAGCCGCTTCGAGTGGGGCCTCATCGCCGATCTCACGCCGCCCGATCTCGAGACGCGCATCGCCATCCTGCGCTCGAAAGCGGAAGATCAGCTGCACCTCATCCCGTCGGAGGTGATCGACTTCATCGCCCGCAAGGTGGTGAGCAACGTTCGCGAGCTCGAGGGCGCGCTCAACCGGGTCGTGGCGTA
Organism: uncultured Steroidobacteraceae bacterium; assembly: GCA_964552085.1. GTDB lineage: Bacteria > Chloroflexota > Limnocylindria > QHBO01 > QHBO01 > JACDBZ01. The sequence continues at coordinate 4,435 of CAZKFP010000173.1, read as the reverse complement.
CGCGAGCATGAGCGGCATGCCGGTGAACATCGAGCTCGCCAGCGCCGTGCTCAGCAACGTCATGTACAACCCGCGCAAGAAGTCGATCACGCCGCAGCGCATCGTGCGCGCCGTGGCCGACTACTACGGCGTCAACCTCGACCAGCTGCGCTCGTCCAAGCGCGACCGGGCGATCGTCGTGCCCCGGCAGATCGCGATGTTCCTCATCCGCGAGGAGACGGACATCAGCCTGCTGCGGATCGGCGCCGAGCTCGGCGGCCGCGACCACTCGACCGTCCTGCACGCCTGCGACAAGATCGCCCGCGAGCTGAGCGAGAACGACGAGATGCGCCGCGAGATCAGCGCGGTGCGCGAGATGATCTACTCCGAGTGATCAGGCTGTTTCGGTGGCGCGGGGCACCACAAAACGTGGCTCGTGGTGGATAAGTGGCCCGATCTGGTGGATATCTCGGGACCGATGTGGACAATCGGCGCGTTCCCGACGCGGGATGAGTAGGCTGCATCCACCGTCATCGGTCGTTCGTCCCCCATCCATGCCCACTCGAGGGGTGGGGATTCCACCGCCGAACGGCAGTTATCCGCACGCGAACGTCACGCTCCCGCAGGATCGGCCAGAGGGCCTTCGTCCACACCATCCACACGCCTACTAAGGACGACGACGGGTAGGTATTCTTATAAAGAACCGATAGAGAGCACGGGTCAGATTCGTGGACATCCATCGTTCATGAACACAAGGATGAGGTCGGCATGAATGTCTCGGTGATGCAGGAAAACCTGGCGCGCGGACTCCAGACCGTGAGCCGTGCCGTGAGCAGTCGCGCCACGCTTCCAGTGCTCGCCAACGTGCTGCTGAAGACCGAGAGCTCGGGTCTCAAGCTGACCGCCACCAACCTGGAGATCGGGATCAACTGCTGGGTCCCCGGCAAGGTCACCGACGAGGGCGAGATCACCGTGCCGGCGAAGCTCCTCACCGACCTCGTCACCTCGTTGCCGAACCAGCGTATCGACATCGTCCTCTCGGCCAAGGACCGCACGCTCAAGCTCACCTGCGGCAACAACCGCTCGAGCATCAAGGGCATCGAGGCCGACGAGTTCCCGGTTGTTGCCGCCATCGGTGAGACACCGACGACCAAGGTCGATGCAAGGGTGCTGCGCGAGGCGCTGGGCGAGGTCGTCTTCGCGGCCGCCTCCGACGAGAGCCGGCCGATCCTCACCGGCGTTCTGACCAGGCTCGACGGTGACACGATGACGCTCGCGGCCGCCGACAACTACCGGATCGCGGTCCGCACGATCAAGCTCGAGCAGCCCGTCTCCCCGGAGCTCGTCATCGTCGTGCCGGGCCGTTCGTACGCCGAGCTCATGCGCGTCCTGCCGGACACCGAGACGCCGATCGAGATCACGGTCACCCCGAACAAGAGCCAGGTCCTGTTCCACATCGAGGGCATCGACCTCGTGAGCCGCCTCATCGAGGGGCAGTTCCCGAACTACGAGCCGGTCATCCCGACCTCGCACAGCTCGCGGGCGGTCCTTGATCGCGAGGCCTTCCTGTCCGGCACGCGCCGGGCGAGCATCTTCGCGCGCGACAGCGCGAACATCGTGAAGATCGAGCTCGGCGGCGAGAACGGCGACGCGTCCGGCGTCGCGATCACCGCCCACGCGGCCGATGTCGGCGACAACGCCGACACGCTCGAGGCGGCGATCGAGGGATCACCGACGTCGATCGCCTTCAATGCGCGCTACCTGATCGACGTCCTGAGCGCCCTCGGATCCGACGAGGCCGTGCTCGAGCTCTCCGGGCCGCTGGCCCCCGGCGTCATCCGCGGCATCGGCAAGGACGACTACGTCCACGTCATCATGCCGGTGCGGACCGCGTCGTAGGGTCGCCCATGGCGCTGCGCCACGCGCCGCGCCCAGCCGCGAGCGCCACGATGGAGCTCACGCGGCTCACACTCACCGACTTTCGCAGCTACGCGACCGCCGAGCTGCTTCCCGATGCCGGCCTGACGGTCGTGGCGGCGCCGAACGGCACGGGCAAGACGAACCTGCTCGAGGCGATCCACGTCACGGTCACCGGTCGCTCGCATCGCGCGACGGCCGACGCCGAGCTCGTCCGGCACGGCGCCGGCTTCGGCCGCGTCCACCTGGAGCTGCGTGGCGGGACGGCTTCGGGCGGGGCGAGCGTCGAGCTCGTGCTGCCGGGCGCCGAGCCGACCCCGGGTATTCGCAAGCGCCTCACCGTCAATGGCGTGGCACGCCGAGCGTCGACCGTCTCGGAGACGGCGCGCGCCGTCCTCTTCCGTCCCGAGGAGATGCTGCTCCTCGTCGGATCGCCGTCTGATCGGCGCCGCTTCCTCGACGGCATCCTCGCCCAGCGGGACCGGCGCGCCGCACGCGACCTCGTCGAGGTCGCCCGCATCCTCGCCCAGCGCAACGCGCTGCTCCGCGCGATCCGGGCCGAGGAGGCGCCGCTGGACGCCCTCGCCTTCTGGGACGAGCAACTCGCCCAGGTCGGGGCGCGGGTCATGCGCGCGCGCCTCGAGGCGGTTCGCGAGCTCGAGACACGCGTCGGACCGCTCCACGATGCCGTCGCCGCACCGGCCGAGCGCGGCGCCTCGGTGTCGGTCGCGTACGTCGACGGGCTGAAGGAGGCGTGGCCCGATCGCGCGGCCCCATCCGAGCGCCTGCCCACCGACGATGAGCTGTCCGCCGCCTACCGGCGTCGCATCGAGGAGGTCCGGCAGCGCGAGGCGTGGAACGGCATGAGCCTCGTAGGGCCGCAGCGCGACGACCTGCGCGCCGAGCTCGGCGGGCGGGACGTCGCCGCGCACGCCAGCCGCGGGCAGCAGCGCACGATCATCCTCGCGCTGAAGCTCGCGGAGACCGACCTGCTCGGCCTGGACGGCCCGCGTCCCATCGTGCTGCTCGACGACGTCTTCAGCGAACTCGATCCGGAGCGCGCTGCACGGCTCTCCGACCTCGTGGCCGATCGCGGCCAGGTCATCGTCACGACCGCGGACCCCGGGACGCTCGAAGCGGCCCGGGGTCGCGAGGCGGCCATCTGGCGGATCCGTGAGGGACGCCTGGAGCCCGACTCGTGAGCGGGCGCGGCGAGGCCGGCGTGGAGGTCCAGCGCGCGCTCGCGGCCTGCATGGGGCCTGGCGCCGCCGAGCAACTGGCCCTCGCCCAGGTGCGCCTGGCATGGAGCGAGGTCATGATCGACGGGCGCCTCGAGCGCGGGCCGCTCAGCAGCCGCGTGACGCGCGTGACCGGCGGCACGGCACACGTCGAGGCCTCCGACGCAATGCTCGCCCAGGAGCTGAAGCTTCGCGCCGCCGCGCTCGTGGGGACCGTGAACGAGCGCATGAAGGGGCGTCCGGGGGCGACCATCGAGTTACGCGCACTGGCCGTATCGGTGGGTCGTGGGGGCGGCTGACCCGAACCTATAATCGGGTGCAGGCACGCACCACCCCCGCAACCCGAGCGCCACATGACGAACCGCTTCGCGACCAGGATCGGACTCCCGTCCGCCGAGGAGCGGCCAGCCGACGCATTCGACGTCGTCGCCTTCCATGAGCCGGCGGTCGGGGCGCAGGCGCGGACGAAGGGGAGCCTCTTCCTCGTCGCGCAGCTGACCGGTGGCAGCCCGTCCCTGGCGCGCGCCGCCGCGGAAGCGCTCGAGGCGATTCGGGTCGACTACTACTACGACCTGTCGGCCGGCGTCCTCGTCGCGCTCGCGAAGGCGCTCTCGAGCGCGAACCGCCGGATCTATCACGGTCGCCGCCGGCTCGGCATCCCGCGCAAGGCGGGCATCAGCGTCGTCGCGCTCGTCGTGCGCGGGCGCGAGGCGCACGTCGCCAAGCTCGGTCCAGCGAGCGCGGTCGTCGTCCGTGACGGCCGCATGTACGAGGTCCCGCCCCCGCCCGCCGAGACCGAGGCCGATCCGCGCGTCCGCCGAGCACGCGTCGCGGCGAGCCTGGGAGAGGCGCTCGAGGTCGAGCCGTACACCTGGCAGGGAACGCTCGCGGTGGGTGACCGCCTCGCCCTCGTCAGCCGGCACTTCGCGCGCACCGTCGGCGTCGACGAGCTGAAGCGGCTGCTGGCCGACGCGACCCCGGCGCAGGCGGTCGAGCACCTGCAGCAGGTCTTCAGGATCCGCGGAGGATCGGGCTCGGACGGGATCCTCACGATCGAGATCGACGAGCTGGCGGCGACGACCAGCACGCATCACCTCGAGCCGGTACGCCCGGCCGAGCCGTTCGCCGGGCTACCCGACCAGAGCCCCGTTCCGCTCGCCGACGCGATCGGGCGCGGGCTGCACCACGCCGGCGACGCAGCCGAGGGCGCGAAGGCCGCCTTCGGCCGGGGCATCCTCATCGTCCTGTCGTGGATCCTCGCCTTCGTCCCTCGCCGCCGACCGCAGTACCCGCGCAGCATC
>CAZKFP010000172.1:0-3331 GCA_964552085.1 uncultured Steroidobacteraceae bacterium | reverse complement strand
GGCACCCGAGGTTCGCTGACCGATGCTCGTCAGTTCAACCTCATGTTCGCCACGCACGTCGGTCCGGTCGAGGAGAGCGCATCGATCGCGTACCTGCGTCCCGAGACGGCCCAGGCGATGTTCGCCCAATTCGAGAACGTGGCCACCAGCATGCGTCGCAAGCTGCCCTTCGGCATCGCGCAGATCGGACGCAGCTTCCGCAACGAGATTACGCCGGGCAACTTCATCTTCCGCGACCGCGAGCTCGAGCAGATGGAGATGGAGTTCTTCGTCCATCCGCGCGACGAGGACGAGTGGTTCGCGTACTGGGTCGACGCGCGACATCGCTGGTGGACCGACGTCCTCGGCATCGACGGCGGCCGCCTGCGGCTGCGCCCGCACGAAGCCGATGAGCTGAGCCACTACTCGAAGCAGACGACCGACATCGAGTACGAGTACCCGATCGGCTGGTCCGAGCTCGAGGGAATCGCCGATCGGACCGACTTCGACCTGAAGGCGCACGCCGCCGGCAGTGGAAAGAAGCTCGAGATCTTCGACGAGGGCAGTGGCGAGCACGTCGTGCCGTACGTCATCGAGCCCGCGATGGGTGTCGATCGGGCCGTGCTCACGATCCTCGTCGACGGGTACACGGAGGAGCAGCTGGCGAAGGACACGAGGATCGTGCTGCGCATCCGGCCCGAGCTCGCGCCGATCAAGGCCGCCGTCATGCCGCTCCTGCGCAACCGGCCGGAGCTTGTCGAGCGCGCCCGTCGCCTCACCGCCGACGTGAAGCAGCTTGCCGTGGCGATGTACGACGACACGGCCTCGATCGGCAAGCTCTATCGCCGCCAGGACGAGGTGGGCACGCCGTACTGCATCACCGTGGATCCGGAGTCGCTCGACGACGGCGCCGCCACGATCCGCGAGCGCGACACGATGACCCAGGAGCGGGTCTCGCTCGACCTCATCCCGCAGCGCATCGACGACCTGCTCGCCGGGCGCTCCGCGTGGGAGGGCGTGGCTCGCGAGGCGCGCGCCGAGGGGTGATGGGCCGCGCATGAACGGCACGCTCGACGACGTCCAGGCTGCGCACGAGCACGGTGACCCCGAGACGGTCCTGCGCCTGACCGATGCCATCCTGGCCGAGCGCCCGGGGGACGACGCGGCCCACGAGTTCCGTGCCCGCGCCTTCCTGGCGCTTGGCCGCCTCGACGAGGCCGAGCGTCACGCCGCCGACGCCGTGCGCCTCGATCCCGACGAGATCCGCTATCGCGAGCTGCTCGCCCAGGTGCTCTCCACGACCGGGGCGCATCGCGAGGCGGCTGCGGAGTTCGGCCGCCTGGCGAGGAACGACCCGCGGCAGACGACCTGGACCGTCGCGGAGGCACGGGAGCGGATCGGCGCCTCGCAGCCAGCGATGGGTGTCGATGCCGCTCGCCGCGCCGTGAAGCTCGAGCCGCGCAACGGGCACGCACAGCTCGCCCTGGCGGAGGCGATGGTCCGCACCGGCGATGCGCGCGGCGCGTTCCAGGCCGCGACCCTCGCGGCACAGCTCCTGCCGGACGATCCGGCCGCGCGCGAGGCGCTCGCGGACGCGCACTGGCTCGCGGACGAGGACGCGGCCGCCTTTGCCGAGTTCCGCGCCCTCGCGGTCGAGCTGCGCGGCGCCGACCGAGACCGCATCCTCGCGAAGGCACGGGCACTTCACCGGCAGCACGCCGGGTGGCTCGGGCGACTCGTTGCCGGTTTCGCCCCACTCTTCGCGATCGCCTTCCCGCGCGGCTGGCTCCGGATCGGCCGATGAAGGTCGGCCTGCTGCGCGAGCGGCTGAGCGCGGCGCTCGCCACCGCCATGCGCAACCGCGAGGCCGATGCGATCGCCCTGACCGCCGATCGGACGAAGGCGATGGCGGTCGCGCTCGCCGGCCTGGCGGACGACGCGGACGTCGAGGTCGCCACGCTCGCCGTCTCGACACGCTCGGCGGGCACGGTCCTCGGGTTCCATCCCGAGCACGTCCGGCGGCTCATTCGCACCGGCCGCCTGCGCGCCGCCCGGGTCGGCGGGGGCGACTACCGCGTCCTCGTGGACGATCTATGGCCGCTCCTCGAGGCCCGCCACCGGGAGCCCGGCCGTCGGCGGCTGCGGTCGCGGCGATGATCGACCGTCGCCTCCGCATCGTGCAGAGCGATGAGCTCGAGCCGGAGGAGCTCGACGAGCTCACCCGTCTGTGCGAGGCCGCCTTCGACGAGTCGTTCGCATCGGCCTGGGAGCGGGTGGGGCCGGGCCTCCACGTCATCGCCGAGGCCGGCCGGCGGATCGTGTCACACGCGATGATCGTCGATCGGCGCATCTACTTCGGCCACGAGGCCGACATCGCCCTCGACGTCGGGTACGTCGAGCATGTCGCTACCCTCCCGGAGGTGCAGGGGCAGGGCCACGGAACGGCCGCGATGCGGCGGATCGGCCAGATCATCGGCGAGGAGTACGCGCTCGGGGCGCTCGGCACCGGCAGCAACCCGTTCTACGAGCGGCTCGGCTGGGAGACCTGGGCCGGGCCGACCTCGGTGCGCATGCCAGACGGCGAGCGGGTGCGCAGCGCGTCCGAGGACGGGCACGTCATGATCCTGCGCACGCCGCGCAGCCCCGCGGACCTTTCGCTCGACGCACCGATCTCGATCGACTGGCGCCCCGAGGAGCCCTGGTAGCCGGTCCGTCGGCGGAGGCTCGAGCCGGTTACAATCGAGGTTCCCCAGCACGATCACGAGGAGCCGATTCGCCGCATGGCCACGACCGCCCGCAAGCCCCGCCGCAGCAGCCGCCCGAAGGCGACCGCAGCGAACGACAAGCTGATCTACACGTTCGCCGAGGGCAACGCGACGATGCGCTCGACGCTCGGCGGCAAGGGTGCCGGCCTGGCCGAGATGACGAACGCGGGCCTACCGGTCCCGCCGGGCTACACGATCACAACCGAGGCGTGCAACGCGTACTACGCCGCCGGCAAGGAGCTGCCCGACGGGCTGTGGGACGACGTCGTGGCGCACATGCACGAGCTCGAGCACCAGACCGGCAAGGGCTTCGGCGACGTCGAGAACCCGCTGCTCGTCAGCGTCCGATCTGGAGCGGCGTTCAGCATGCCGGGCATGATGGACACGGTCCTGAACCTCGGCCTGAACCCCGACACCGTGCAGGGCCTCATTCGCCTTACCGGCAACGAGCGTTTCGCCTGGGATGCGTGGCGTCGGTTCGTGGCGATGTTCGGGCGCATCGTCCTCGGCCTGAAGGCGGAGGACTTCGACGAGCCCTTCGAGGAGCTCAAGCACAAGGTCAAGGCGAGGCTCGACACGGATCTGAC
>CAZKFP010000171.1:0-2711 GCA_964552085.1 uncultured Steroidobacteraceae bacterium | reverse complement strand
CCGGATCGGCGATGATCGTGCCATGGCGAGTCGTGCGAACGAGACCCGCCTCACGGAAGTCGCGCAGGACTCGGACGACCACCTCGCGTACCGTCCCCACCGCGTCGGCGATCTGTTGTTGCTCGCCGGCGACAATCAGCTCGGGCCCACCGGCCTCGGGGACGTTGGCCATCTCCAACAAGTGGGCGGCGATGCGTTGTCGCAGCGACGAGAGGACCTGGCCGCCCGCCATGGTGATATACGCCTGGGTTCGGTCGCTCGTCTCGCGCAGCAGAGCGAGCGCGACTCGGGGGTCGGTCTCGGCCAGCGATCGCACGATGGCTGGCCGCATGACCAGGATTCGGGATGGAATGAGCGCCTTCTGTCCTGCCACAGTCGGCAGAGGGCTGAACATGGTTGAGGTCCCCATCAGCGAACCGCGGCGGCAGTAACGCAGCGTCGCCTCTCGGCCGTCTGGCGCGATGACGAAGACGCGCACGAGCCCGCGCAGCACGAGGTCAAACATCACGCTGCCGATGTCACGAACGGCGCCGGGCGAAACATCGAGGCGGCGAGAGCCCTCGGTCATCCGTCCGATGAGGTCTTCATCCAGTTCACGGAGGCGTGACTCTGCCAGGCTGCCACGAAGCTCGTCGTCCAGCATCCATGCGAGGGTAGCAGCGCCTCGCCAGCGATCGCCACAAGCAAGCGTGGCGCTGATTACAGCGTGTTGAAGACCCCGTCCGGATCCCACACCGCCCTGATGGCCTCGAGGCGAGCGAGCGCCTCCGGCTCGTAGGCGTCGCGAAGCAGCCTCGCGTCGTCACCCCCGAGGAAGTTGACGTAGGCGCCGTCGGTGGCCGGGCGGATGGCGCTCCAGAACTCGCGCGTCCAGGCGATGTTTGCTGCATCATCCGACGCTTCGGCCCATCCACCGGCGATGTTCAGCAGGTAGGCTGCATCGCGGTGGCCGAAGGCCGTCGACCCGGCCAGCTTGCGGGAGACTGCACCGCCCATCTGATGCAGGTGGACCTGGGTAAACGGCGATGGCGCGGCCGCCGCGTGGTTCACGACGGTTTCGATCTGCTCGAGGCCGAGTTCGCGCAGGTACCCCGACTTCCAGTATGCGCGGATGCCGAAGGGGGCTCCTGCATCGAGCATCGACTGCAGCGCCAGGTACGGCATCGGCCCGAACAGATCGACGTCGGGCGGACCGAAGCGTCGTAGTTCGGACAGGGCCTCCGCACCTGCAGCGGCATCCCCCGCGTGACAGCCGACGATCGCCACAACAGGTTGGCCATGCAGCGACTCGGGCACGAATGGCGCCGGCGGTGCGCGGAGGAAGGAGGCGACCGTCGTCAACTCGTCGGGCGCATCGTCACACAGGCGCTTCCACAGCGCGAGAACCTCGGCGGCTCGCTCGGCGCGGTACATGACCATGCCGGCGAAGACCGTGTCGACCGGGTGGAGGCGGTACTCGATGCGCGTGACTGCACCGAAGCGTCCGCCGCCGCCCCGCAGCGCCCAGAAGAGATCGGGCTCACCGTCGGAATCTGCGACGACCATGCGGCCATCGGCCGTCACCATGTGGAGCCGCACCACGTTGTCACTCGTCAGGCCGAACTTGCGCATCAACCAACCGATTCCGCCACCGAGCGTCAAGCCGGCAATACCGGTGGTCGAGATCAGGCCCCCCGTCACGGCGAGTCCATGCGCCTGCGTCGCAGCGTCAAGACCGCCCCATTTCACGCCACCCTCTGCGCTCGCCGCCCTGCCGACAGGATCGACGTCGATAGCCGTCATGCCGGACAAATCGATCACGAGGCCGCTGTCGCAGACGGCGTTGCCGGCCACCCCATGGCCTCCACCACGGACGGCGATGGGCATGCCGTGGCGTCGTCCGAACTCGATGGCGACGGCCACGTCGTTCTGGTCGACGACCTGCGCGATCACCGCCGGATAGCGGTCAATCATCCCGTTCCAGACGTGGCGAGCTTCCTCGTACGCAGTGTCGGTTGGGCGGATCAGCCGGCCGCGGATGCCCTGGCCCAGCGAAGCGATCTCGCTGTTCGATGGCTCAAGGTTCGTGCTGCTAGGCATATCGCGACGGCTCCATACACTGCGGGCGAGTGGTGCGGAGCCTACCGCCGAACCGAGGAGGCATCAGTGACAGATGTTCCAGGCGACGGGACGTCGGATAGGTCGACGCTCTACGCTCCCCGCCCCAGGCTCGGCGTCACAGCCCGTCAGTCGGCATTGTCGAAGTCAGCTGGTGCTGATCCACTGAGCTTGGGACGCGGAGACAGTGCACTGTCGCTCGTGCCGCCAAGAACCAGAGGTCGGCGCCATAGACTGACGCCGTGATCTTCCCCGCGGGCTGGGACCGGCTCGACCGGTGGACGCTGCGCTTCCTGGATCCGGAGCTGGAGCGGTCGTACCAGCATGCGGATCACACCGAGGGGGTGCGCCGCGTCCGCACCACGAGTCTCGTCGCTGTCGGAGCATGGAGCCTCGTGGCCCTCATCATGCCGCCCGTGGTGGGCGTCGCACCGGGCCCAATCTGGCTGATCTCGGGTGTCATGGTGGTTGGGGCATTGGTGAGCGCAGTCGTGAGCCGATGGGCGACGACCCAGCGTCGGCGCGACGCGATGGGCATGGTGCAACAGCTCGCCGCCGGAGTCGCGGTGTTCGCTGGGACGACCGTCACCGACACCTTCGCGCTGTATGCGCTG
>CAZKFP010000170.1:0-5789 GCA_964552085.1 uncultured Steroidobacteraceae bacterium | reverse complement strand
GACGACACGACCGGCCTCGTCGCGGTCGACGCGGTCATAACGTCCACGCAGGCGATCCGCCCCGAAGGCGACGGTGAAGTCCTGCTCGACGGCGATCGGGCGCGCCGGGTCGCGCTGCTCGTCCGCCCAGAAGCGCTCGATCGCCTCATGGGCCGCTGCCCGGCGAGCCTCCTCGTGCTCCCGCGTCAGAAAACCGACCGACTCCCAGGCTGCGTCGAGCGCGGCGTGGAGCTCCTCGACCGCCATCGGGCGCCCGGCGAGCTGGCGCCGGTGATACGCCTGTGCCGCCGCGTGCAGCGCCCGGCCGTAGACCATGGCGTGCGAGACCGGCGTCGGGATGCGCACGACGTGACCGTATCGGTACTTCGCCGGGCACTCGAGGTAGTCGTGGATCTGCCCGTAGCTGAGGTTGAGCGGCCGGTCGCCCAGCCTCGGTCGTGGCGCCGCCGGCACACCGTCGCGCGGCGAACCCTCGTGGCGCGCGAGCCGCTCCAGCAGCGCGGGACGGACCGTCTCCGACGGCGTCGCGGGCGGCAGGTCGAGCGCCTCGGTCACGAACTGGCTCACGGCCCGCGAGCGCCGGCCACCGTAATCCTGGGCCCAGGTCAGGACGAGCTCCTCGCGGGCGCGCGTCATCCCGACGTAGAAGAGGCGGCGCTCCTCCGCGACGTGCTGATCGGGCCCAACCGCGGGGGCGTCGGGCAGCAGCGCATCCGGCAGCTCCAGCAGGTCGTGCCGGTCGCGGCCCGGGAACCGGTCGGCCACGAGGCCGACGAGAAAGACGACGTTGAACTCGAGGCCCTTCGCCTTGTGGTACGTGAGCACGTGGACCGCGTCCCCCTCGTCGGGATCGGCATCGGCGGTGGAGGGGTCGTCGCCCGTCTCGATGAGCGTGTCGAGCTGTGCCACGAGGAACGGCAGCCGGTCGTCGCGCAGGAGGGCGCCCTGGCGGCGCACGATCTCGAAGAAGCGTCCGACGTTGGCCAGGCGCTCCTCCCCCGTCTCCCGCGCCTCGTGGGTCAGCCGCGCCAGCCAGCCGGAGCCCGAGATGAAGTGGTAGAGCAGCTCCCCACAGGTCCGCTCGGTGCTCATCGACCGATGCGCGTCGAGGCTCGCCATCAGGCGCTGCACGACCTCGATCGCCCGGACGCCGAAGGGCGAGTCCTCCGGCCGCTCGGCCGCGTCGCGCAACGCGGCGGCCAGGCTGCTGCGGCGGCGGCGGGCACGCGTCAGCGCGAGCGTCACGTCGGCCGGTGCGAGGCCGAAGATCTCGCTCGTGGCCAGGTCGTAGAGGCTGACCGAGTCGTCGGGGTCGTTCACGGCGCGCAGGAAGCTGATGAGGACCCGCACCTCTGGCTGGCGGTACAGCCCGGCCGAGCCACTCAAGCGCCACGGGAAGCGCGCCATGTTCAGCGCGCGCAGGTACGGGTCCGCATCCCGGTTGCCCCGGACGAGGATGGCATGGTCGCCGGCCCGGCGGCCCGCCCGGATCGAGGAGCCGATGCGCTCGGCGATCGCGTCCGCCTCGTCCGACCCGGTCGTGAAGCCGAGCAGGTCGATGGCGCCGGCGGGCGGCTCCGGGCGTGCGAACTTCGACCGTGCCCGCAGGCGCTTGTCGAGGCCCTCGCGCGCCTCGAGCCGCTCGGGATCGTTGTGGCGGATCAGCCGGTGGGAGGCGTCGAGGATCGGCTGCCGGCTGCGATAGTTGTCGACGAGAACGACGCTCGCCGTCTTCGGATACGCCTCGCGGAAGCCGAGGATGTTGCCGAGCGCCGCGCCACGGAAGCGGTAGATGCTCTGGTCGTCGTCACCGACGACCGTGACGTTGCCATGCTCCTCGGCGAGGAGCCGGACCATCTCCCACTGGGCGTGGTTCGTGTCCTGGAACTCGTCCACGAGGATGTACCGATACCGGCGCCGCTCGTCGGCGAGGACCGCGGGGTGCTCCCGTAGGAACCGCAGCGCCAGGCTGACCTGGTCGCCGAAGTCGAGCCGATCCCCCGCGCGCATGAGCCGCTCGTACGCGGCATACGCCGCGGCCAGCTCGGCATGGCTGGCCGCCGTCTCCCCGAGCGCGAGGTCGTCGGGCGCGGCGGCGGCCGCATCGGCCATGCGACTCGCGACGTCGAGATACGCCTCCGGCGCGATGTCCTCGTCGCGCAGCCGGCTGATGAGCGTGACGAGGGCCGCCAGGAAGCGGGTCGGGTTGCCGAGCGGGCGGTATCGGTCGAGCGGCAGCTCGAACAGGTGCTCGCGCAGGAAGATGATCTGCTCGGCACGCGACAGGACGGTCGATCGGTCCGACAGGCCGGCCTCGAGAGCGTGCTCGCGCAGCAGCCGGTCACCGAAGGCGTGGAACGTGCTTATCTGGGCGTCGTTGTGCCCGTACGGTACGAGCAGGTCGACGCGCTCGGTCATCTCGTACGCGGCGCGATCGGTGAACGTGAGCGCCAGGATCTCGGAGGGCTTCGCCAGCTTCTCGGCGATGAGCCACGCGATCCGACGCGTGATGACCGTCGTCTTGCCGGTCCCGGCCCCCGCCACGATGAGCAGCGGACCGTCGCCGTGCGTCACCGCCTTTCGCTGCCGCGCGGTCAGGTCGGCGAGGAGCGGCGGCTGGATGCGGAGGTGCGGCCGGCGGGGTCGCGGCGCCGTCGCGAGCTCTTCGAAAATCGAGAGCTGGTCGGGCGACGGGACGACCGGTGGCATCTCGTCGATGGTAGCGGGTGACCGATTCACCCCGTGGGTATCCGCCGCGGATCGGACAGCTCTCGTGTCGCGCTGGCCCTAGGGCGCCGCGATCTCGTCCACGTATGCGCGGATGGCGTCGAGATCCGGGACCGAGACCCAGCCGCGCGCGCCGGCGACACCGGTGAAGGTCGTGTACGCGGGCGGCGCGAGGACCTTGTACGTCACCGGCGCCTCCGCACTGTCGAGGGCGAGCTCGAGGAGCATCGGCATGTCGGCCGCGGGGATGTCGGTCGCCAGGCCGGGCAGAGTCGTCAGCAGCGCGATCGGGTCGTAGCCGCCGGCGAGGATGCGGTCTCGCAGTGCGACGAGCAGTACCTGGTTGCGCTCGGCGCGACGGTAGTCGCTGTCGGCGAAGCGGCTGCGCGCGAAGAGCACCGCGCCGCGTCCGTCCAGGCGGTTCGGCCCGGCGCTCCAGGATCGGTGCAGGTGCGGGTCGTTCAGCGGCGCCGCCAGCGAGACGGTCACGCCACCGACGGCATTCACGATCCGCGCGAGGTCGTCGAGCGTGATCTCGGCGTAGTAGTCGATCGGGAGCCCGATCGTCGCGCTCATCGCCCCCTTCAGCGCCGCGAGGCCGCGCGCCGCGCGCAGGCTGTTGATCTTGCCGGACCAGATCGAGCCGTCGCCGAGCGGGACGTCAACCGAGTCTCGCGGCAGGCTCACGAGGTCGATGCGGCTGCCATCGGCGCGGACGTTCGCCACGATGAGCATGTCGGTGTTCATGCCGCTCTCGCCCTGGCCGATTCGCTCGGCCAGGAAGTCGCGCCCGACGAGCAGGATCGTGACGTTGGCGGAGTCGGCGTCCGGCACGGGAGTCGGGGTCGGGCTCGGCGTCGGCGTGGGCCGAGGCGTCGGCCGGCGCGTCGGTCGCGGCGTCGGGCTCGGTGTCGGGGAGGCGGTGGGCGCGGCGGTCGGCGTCGCGAGCGGCGCACTCGCCTGGTCGCGACCGAGGACGATCCAGGACCCGAGCGCGACGAGCGCGACGGTGGCGACGATCGCGGCGGTGGCCCGCGGGCGGGTGATCCGGCTCAGCACGGACGCATCGAACCCCAGGTAGGACCTGGGCGCAATAGGACCGCCGACGCTACCGGCGGCCGCGAACGGCGCGACGCGGAGCGGGCCGCTCGCCGACGGCGCCCAGGATCGCCTCCGCGTGGCGGCGGCTCGTGCGCAGCTCGTCGCGGAGGCGGGCGATGCTCATCGGTCCGCGCATCTCCTCGACCCGCGCGCGCAACGCCGACCACACGTCCGCCGGGTAGTCGATGCCGGGACCGATCTGACGGAGGACGCCGGCAACGCGAAGCTGGTCGATGACCGCCGGCGGGATCCCCAACCGCGCGGCGATGCCCTCGACCCGCGGCGGCTCGGCCCGGGCGGCCCGAAGCCCCTCGAGGAGCGTCCGCACCCGCTCGTCCATCTCGGGGTCGAGGCCGGGCTTCGCGTCGGCGAGGCCGATGCGCCGCCCGTTGCGCGCCAGCCGGCCGTCGGTCACGAGATCGTCGATCACCCGGCGCAGCTCGGCATCCTCCAGCTCGAGCGGTGCCGCGCCGCGATGGCGCGAGGGCGGGCGGCGCAGGGCGGCGGCACGCACGCGCGAGACGAGCGAGTCCATGCGCAGGTCGACGGAGAGCGGCTGCTCGCGGTGGAACCGACGGAGTGCGGCGAGCACGAGCCGCTCGGCGAGCCGTCGCTGCTCGGGGTCGATCGCCCCGATCGTCACGCCGGACGCGTCCCCTCGACCGCTATGCGGATCGCCTGCGACTCCTCGTCGGACAGGTGGTGCGAGGACTCGCCGGCGCTGACCGGCTTGGCGAAGAGCCGCGTGTTCGCCCGCCCGTGCAGGCTGCTGATGACGATCCCGTCGCGAGCGTCGTCGAGCAGCGCGATCGCGAAGCTCTGGTCCGAGCCGGTGTCCTCGAACGGGTTGAATCGCACGAAACCGATGTGCTGAAGACTGCGCTGGCTGCGTCGATCGATGACCGCGTGCGTCGCCTCGATCTGCGCCATCCGCTCGGTCGAGCGCACCGCCTGCTCGGCGCTGCCCGCCAATCGATCGTGGAGCGAGCCGCCATCGCCGTCGCGCACGAGGTCGCGATAGGCGCGCACGGCCTTCCCGAGGCGTGCGCTCTGGATCGCGAAGCCGATGAGCAGGAGCAGCACGATCGCCGCCAGCAGGGCGAAGGCGAGCGCCAGGTTCTCTGTCAGGAGGCGGTTAAGATCGGCCATCGAATCGGCGGTATCATAGCCGTCCCGCGGCGCCGACCCGAGCGCAGCATGCCACTCGAACCAGCCGCCACACCGAGGTACCGATGCCCCGTCGAGCAGGAAAGGCCGCCAGTCGCCGGGCCCGCCAGCGCCCGCCGCGGCGACCGGTCGTCCCCGGCCCGCCCCCCGAGTCGACGGCCGTGCCCCCGATCGGGACGCGACCGCGGTCGCCCGGCTGCGGGCGGCGGGTGCGATCGTGATCGGGAAGTCGGTGACCACCGAGCTTGCGATGTACACGCCCGGCAAGACCCGCAACCCTCACGATCACCGGCGCACCCCGGGCGGATCCTCGAGCGGCTCGGCGGCGGCGGTGGCGGCGTGGATGGTGCCGCTCGCGCTCGGGAGCCAGACGAACGGCTCGGTGATCCGGCCGGCGGCGTTCTGCGGCGTGATCGGATTCAAGCCCACCCACGGCCTCATATCGCGCCACCGGGTGCTCGCCCTCTCGCGCCGGCTCGATCACGTCGGGGTGTTCGCACGCAGCGTCGAGGACGCGGCGCTCGTGGCCGAATGCCTGATCGGATTCGACGAGCACGACCCCGACACGCGACCGATGCCGGTCCCGGCGCTGCTCGAGACTGCGCGCTCGCAACCTCCGGTCCCCCCGCGGCTCGCGTTCGCGCGGACTCCGGCATGGGGCCTGCTGGATACCGCGACCCGGGCGGCGTTCGAGGCGCTCGTCGCGGGGATCGCCCCGCACGTGGAGGAGGTGGCGCTCGCGCCCGAGCTCGACCACGCGGTCGCATGGCATCGCACGATCATGGAGGCGGATC
>CAZKFP010000169.1:0-7687 GCA_964552085.1 uncultured Steroidobacteraceae bacterium | reverse complement strand
GATGTGGGAGCCGTTCCTGTGGTTGGCGCTCATCGTGGCTGCATGGCGAGGGCTGACGCGCAGGCGCTCAGGCAGCAGCGCATTCGGTCCGCTGGCGAGCGTGGGCGACGCTCCTTCAGACGCGGAGCCGATCATTCGGCCACGCCTCGACGACAACGGCCTCGCCACCTACTCGATGGTCGTCCCCGCAGGTCCACGAGACGCGGTTCGGCCGCGCGACCTGACAGGCGACGAGCGCGACTAGACGAAGCGGAGCTCGTCGGCCTCCGGCTCCTCGAGGGCGCGGGCGCAGGTCGGACACCACATGCGCGCCTCGAGCGGCGTGCCGCACGCGCCGTGGCGCATCGGCTCGGCGTGGGCGGACCCGCGCGCGCCCCAGTCGGCCAGCAGGCGCAGGACGCCGGCGAGCTCGAGGCCCTCGTCGGTGAGGGCGTACGTGAAGCGCGGCGGGCGCTCGGAGTACGGCGTCGCGCGCAGGATCCGCTCCCCCTCCAGGCGCTTCAGCCGCTCGGACAGGATGTTCGGCGCGAGGCCGGGGATCATCTCGGACAGCTCGCCGAAGCGGCGCGGGCCGTCGAGCAGCGCCTCGATGAGGAGGAGGCTCCACCGGTCACCGACACGCTCGAGCGCGGCGGCCAAGGGCGTCTGCGGGGCAGCCATACGGCGATCGTAGGGCATCGCCCTTGACAGTGGCTGTCGAAGGAGTAACTTGCACATTGCAAGTCACATCCTACCAAGCGAGGCAACAAGACGACATGACAGCCCTGGCAGACCTGGGCCGGGAGATCGGCGGCATCGCGGAGAAGGTCGGACCCTCGGTGGTCGGGATCGGCAACCGATGGCGCGGCGGCTCCGGCGTGGTCATCGGCGCGAACCGGATCCTGACGAACGCCCACAACCTGCACGGCGACGAGGTGACGATCACGTTCGCCGACGGTCGCACTGCCGATGCGAAGCTGCTCGGCGTCGACGCCGACGGTGACGTGGCCGTCCTGGAGGCCGAGACCGGCGACGCCCCGGCGCTCGACCTCGGCACCGATGCGCCCGGCGTCGGCACGCCGGTCGTGGCGCTCGGCAACCCGAACGGGCACGGGCCGCGCGTCACGTTCGGCTTCGTCAGCGGCACCGGCCGATCCTTCCGCGGTCCCCGCGGCCGGCGCGTGGCCGGCGCGGTCGAGCACACCGCGCCGCTCATGCCCGGCTCGTCCGGCGGCCCGGTCGTCGACCTCACTGGCCGGCTGCTCGGCATCAACACGAACCGCATCGGGCACGGCTTCTACCTGGCCATCGCGGCCGATGCGGGGCTGCGCGACCGCGTCGGCGCCCTCGGGCGCGGCGAGTCGCCCACGCGGCGCCGGTTGGGGGTCGGCCTGGCGCCGGCGCACGTCGCCCGGCGGCTGCGTCGCGCGGTCGGCCTGCCGGAGCGCGACGGGCTCCTCGTGCGCGAGGTCGAGGACGACTCCCCCGCCGCGAAGGCCGGGATCGCGGAGGGCGACCTGATCGTGGCCGTCGGCGACACGCCGATCACGAGCGCCGACGACCTGTTCGAGGCACTCGCCGGCGACGGCGCGCTGACGATCACCCTCGTCCGTGGCGTCGACGAGCAGACCGTGACGGTGGACGCGTGATCGCCACGGACCCGCAGGTCGCAAGGGCGCTCGAGCGCGGGGAGCTCATCGACATCACGACCACGGGCCGGCGGTCGGGCGAGCCGCGGCGGATCGAGCTCGTCTATCACAACGTCGACGGGCACATCCTCATCAGCGGCAAGCCGGGCTTCCCGCGCGGGTGGGTGGCGAACATCGCGGCCAACCCCGACCTCACCTTCCATCTCAAGCAGAGCGTCCGTGCCGACCTGCCGGCGCGCGGCCGGGTCATCACGGACCGAGCGGAGCGCGAGCGCCTCCTGCGACCGATCGCGCGGCTGTGGCGCATGGACCTGGACGTGATGGTCGCGTCGGCTCCGCTCGTGGAGATCGCCTTCGACTGAGGCGTCGCTCGCTACACTCGGCGAGCAGATGTTCGACGCGATACACCTCATCGGCACGGGGCGGGCCGGCGGCGCCATCCGAGCGCGGCTGGCCGAACGCGGCCTCCGGGTGACCGATGGTCGCGAGCCCGACCCCTCGGCCGAGCTGGTCCTGCTCGCCGTCCCGGACTCGGTCATCGGCGAGGTGGCCGCCTCGGTCGCCATCGGTCCCTGGATTGCCCACGTCAGCGGGGCGACGATGCTTCGGGCGCTCGAGCCGCACGAGCGTCGCTTCAGCGTCCACCCGCTCCAGACCCTCACGCGCGAGCGTGGCCCAGAACAGCTCGACGGCGCGTGGGCCGCGGTGAGCGGCGAGACGGACGAGGCCCTCGCCCGGGGCCGCTGGCTGGCGGAGACGCTCGGCCTGCGGCCGTTCGAGGTCGCCGATGCGGACCGCACGCTCTACCACGCGGCGGCGGTCATCGGCGGCAACTTCCTCGTCACCCTGCACCGGGTCGCGACACGCCTGCTCGAGGAGGCCGGGGCGCCGCCGGAGGCGATCGTGCCGCTCATGGCGCGCACGATCGAGAACGGGTTCGACCTGACCGGACCGATCGCGCGCGGCGACTGGTCGACGGTCGAGGCGCACCTCGCGGTCCTAGAGGAGCGCGACCCGGACCTCGTCCCGCTCTACCGCGCGCTCGTCGACGCGACACGCGGATGAGGACCCTGCGCACGGTCGCCGAGACGCGCGAGGCCCTCGCCGGACCGCGCGGCCGAGGCGAGCGCATCGGCCTCGTGCCGACGATGGGCGCCTACCACGCGGGCCACGTGGCGCTCATGCGCGCGGCCCGGGAGGCGTGCGACGTCGTCGTCGTGAGCCTCTTCGTCAACCCGTCGCAGTTCAACGCGGCCGACGACCTGGCGCGCTACCCGCGCGACGAGGCCGCCGACGCGCGCGCCGCCGAGGAGGCCGGTGTGGACCTGCTCTTCGCGCCCTCGGCCGCCGAGCTCTATCCCGAGGGGTTCGACACGTGGGTCGAGCCCGGTGAGCTCGGGGCCATCCTGGAGGGAGCGGCCCGACCGGGGCACTTCCGCGGCGTGGCGACGGTCTGCACGAAGCTCTTCAACGTCGTCCAGCCCGCGGCCGCCTGGTTCGGGCAGAAGGATGCGCAGCAGGTCGCCGTCATCCGCCGCCTGGCCGCCGACCTGGACTTCCCCCTCGAGATCGTGGCGCTCCCGACCGTCCGCGACCCCGACGGCCTGGCGCTCTCGTCGCGCAACGTCTTCCTGTCACCCGCCGAGCGGTCGGTCGCGCGGGCGCTGCCCCGTGCCCTCGAGGCAGGAGCACAGGCGCATCGGTCGGACGGGGATGCCGTGGCCGCCGCTCGATCGGTGCTCGACGCGGAGCGCGACCTGACCGTCGACTACGTCGCCCTCGCCGACTTCGACGGCCCGACCCTCGCCGCCGCGGTCCGGGTCGGCGGCACACGACTCATCGACAACGTTCCCCTGCCCGCGCTCGACGCGCGTTGACAACGGACCGCCCGAAGAGGACGCTTGCCCGCATGACCGAGCTGCGAGCCCGAGAGCCGATGACGTTGCCCGAGGTCAGCGCCATGAAGCGCGCCGGCACGAAGATCGTCATGGTCACCGCCTACGACCACCCGTCGGCCCGGCTCGCGTCGGAGGCGGGCGTCGACCTCATCCTCGTCGGCGACTCGGCCGGCAACAACGTGCTCGGCTACGAGACGACCGTGCCGGTGACGATGGACGAGGCCCTCATGCTCACCGGCGCCGTGGCGCGCGCGAAGCCACGCGCGCTCATCATCGGCGACATGCCGTTCGGCTCCTTCCAGGCCTCCGACGCCGATGCGGTCGCGAACGCCGTGCGCCTCGTCAAGGCAGGGGCCGATGCCGTCAAGCTCGAGGGCGCCGGACCGATGACGTCGCGCGTGCGCGCGATCGTCGGCGCCGGGATCCCGGTCATGGGCCACCTGGGGCTCACCCCGCAGTCGGCGACGATGCTCGGCGGGATGAAGGCACAGGGCCGGACGGCGTCGAGCGCCACGCACCTGCTCGCCGACGCACGGGAGCTCGAGGCGGCGGGCTGCTTCTCGCTCGTGCTGGAGTCCGTGCCCTCGAGGATCGCGACACACGTGAGCGCCGCGCTCGAGATCCCGACGATCGGGATCGGTGCCGGTCCCGGCTGCGACGGGCAGGTCCTCGTCTGGCACGACCTGCTCGGCATCAACGAGGGCGCGGCACCGCGCTTCGTCAAGCGCTACGCCGACGTGGCCGGGGAGATCCGACGTGGCCTCGAGGCGTTCGCGGCCGAGGTCCGGTCCGGCGCCTACCCCGCCGACGAGCACGGGTACAAGATTCCCGCCGATGAGCTGCGCGCCTTCGAGGCCGAGCTGCGCGACGGGGATGGTCCGGCGGCCTAGCCGCCCACGCTGCGCTCGATCGCCTCGCCGATCGCGTCGATTGCGGCCTCGCGCAATCCGAAGAGCCCGTCCGCCGGTGCCCGACCACCGTCGCGGGTGCTGAGCGCGAAGACGACGTCGCCGTCGTAGAGCGTGTGCGCCGGCCGGATCCCGAGGGCGAGGGCATCGTGCCCAGCCTCGGCCAACGATCGGCACTGCGCCCGGTCGACGGCCGCGTCGGTCGCGAGGACGACGAGCGTCGTGCTGCCGACCGGTGGCGGCCTCACCGCGCTCGAGGTCGCCGCCGCCAGCGCTCGACCGTCGCGGGCGTGGACGTTGCCGAGCGCGTTGTTCACGACGAGGGCCCCGACGATCTCGCCGCCGGCCAGGCGTCGGGCCGCGCTCCCCGCGCCGCCGGGCAGCGCGCCGGCCAGGCCGCCGAGCTTCGCGACCGTGGCGCCGGTCGCCGCCCCGACGCGCCCCTCGAGCTCGCCCTCGTTCGCCTCGGCGGACCGGGCTGCGGCGTAGCCGGCATCGGCATCCGGAAACGCATCCGGGTCGCCGACGCCGAGGTCGAAGAGGATGGCCGCCGGCACGATCGGGACGGGGCGGACACCGGTGGCGAAGCCGACTCCGCGCTCCGCCAGGCGCCGCATCACCCCGTCGGCCGCGCCGAGGCCGAAGGCCGACCCGCCGGCGAGGCAGATCGCGTGGATGCGCTCGACGAGTGCCGTGGGACGCAGCAGGTCCGTCTCGCGCGTGCCGGGCGCCGACCCGCGCACGTCGACCCCCGCGACTGCCCCGTCGTCCGGCGCCAGGATGACCGTGCAGCCGGTGCGCCGCTCGGCATCGGTCCAGTGGCCGACCCGGATGCCGGGGACGTCACGCAGGGTGAGGCGATCCATCGGCCGATCCTAGCCGGAACGGACCATGCATGGACCGGGGCATGAACCTCGAAGCGACGAGCGACCTGTGGTGGAAGAACGCGATCTTCTACTGCGTTGACACCCAGTCCTTCCTCGACACGAACGGCGACGGCGTCGGCGACCTCGACGGGCTGACGCAGCGCGTCGACTACCTTGCCGGCCTCGGGGTCACGTGCCTGTGGCTGATGCCGATCTACCCCTCGCCGGAGCAGGACTACGGCTACGACGTCGCCGACTACTACGGCATCGCCGAGAAGTACGGCAGTCTCGGCGACCTCGTCGAGCTGGTCCGGGTGGCGCGGGACCGTGGCATCCGGGTGATCGCCGACCTCGTGATCAACCACACGTCCATCGACCACCCGTGGTTCCAGGCGGCTCGGAAGGGCCACCCGGTCTTCAAGGACTTCTACGTCTGGTCCGATGAGAAGCCGCCGGACGCGCACGAAGGCGTGATCTTCCCCGGCAAGCAGGAGACCATCTGGAGCTACGACCGCGCCGCCAAGCGGTGGTACATGCATCGGTTCATGCCCTTCCAGCCGGACCTCAACATCAACAACGAGCTCGTCCGCCTCGAGATCCACAAGATCATCGGCTTCTGGCTGGAGCTCGGGCTGTCCGGGTTCCGGATCGATGCCGTGCCGTTCATCATCGAGCAGGTGGGGCCGGACAACCCGGCCATCGAGGATCCGCACGACTACCTGCGCGACATCGCGGAGTTCGCGTCCCGACGACTGGGCGACGCGATGCTCCTGGCGGAGGCGAACGAACCGCTCGACAAGCTCGCAAGCTATTTCGGCGATCGCGGCGACCAGATGAACATGCTCTTCAGCTTCATCACGAACCAGGCCCTCTACCTGAGCTTCGTGCGCCACGACGCGACCCCCGTCGCCGATGCGCTGCGCTCGCTCCCACCGACGCCGCCGGAGAGCCAGTGGGCGAACTTCATCAAGAACCACGACGAGGCCTCGCTCGACAAGCTGACCGATGCCGAGCGCGAGGAGGTCTTTGCGGCCTTCGCGCCGAAGAAGTCGATGCGCCTCTACGACCGCGGCATTCGTCGCCGCTTCCCGCCGATGGTCGAGGGGGATCGGCGCCGCCTCGAGCTGGCCTACAGCCTCCTCTTCAGCCTGCCGGGCACGCCGGTCCTCTTCTACGGCGAGGAGATCGGCCTGGGCGACAACCTTGCGATGGCCGGCCGCGAGGCCATCCGCCTTCCGATGCAGTGGTCCGACCGGCCGGCCGGCGGCTTCACGACCGCAGACCCGTCGAAGCTCCCGCGGCCGGTCGTGAGCGATGGACCGTTCGGCTACCGCAGCCTCAACGTCGAGGAGCAGCGGCGCGACCGCGGCTCGCTCCTCAACTGGATGGAGCGGGCGATCCGGACGCGCAAGGAGTGGCCGGCCATCGGCTGGGGCGAATGGAAGCTCCTCGGCACTCGGAATCCGGCGGCCCTCGCGCACATCGCCGACTGGCAGGACAGCGCTGTCCTGGCCATTCACAACTTCTCCGACGCACCGGCCCGGGTGACCGTCCAGCTGCCGAAGGACGCGGCGGCGGGCCACTGGTGGCACATCTTCGGCGCGGCTGACGCCGAGGCCCCGGACCTCAATGACGGCCGCCTCACGTGCGAGATCGAGCCGTACGGCTATCACTGGTTCGGGCGGCGGGTGGGCGTCTGATGGCCACGCCGACGATCGGCTTCCACGCCAGCCACGAGCAGTTCCGGCCCGACCGGCTGCTGCGGCTCGTCCAGGCGGCCGAGGCCGCCGGCTTCGACGCGGCCATGTGCTCCGACCACTGGGCGCCGTGGAGCGAGGCGCAGGGCGAGTCCGGCTTCGCGTGGTCGTGGCTCGGCGCCGCGCTCCAGGCCACGTCGCTGCCGTTCGGCGTCGTGAACGCGCCGGGCCAGCGCTACCACCCGGCGATCATCGCCCAGGCCGCGGCGACCCTCGGCGTCATGTTCCCCGATCGCTTCTGGATCGCGGTCGGCTCGGGGCAGCTGCTCAACGAGCACATCACCGGCGAGCGCTGGCCGGCCAAACCGGAGCGCAACGAGCGCCTCCGAGAGGCGGCCGACATCATGCGCCGGCTGTGGGCCGGCGAGACGGTCTCGCACACGGGCCACGTCACCGTGTCGGAGGCGAAGCTGTGGACCCGACCGGAGCGGCCGCCGATGCTGGTCGGCGCCGCGGTGACGCCTCCGACCGCCGCCTGGGTCGCCGAATGGGCCGATGCCCTCATCACCGTCGTCCAGCCGGACGCTCAGCTGGATGCCGTGGTGGAAGCCTTCCGCGCGAACGGCGGCGAGGGCAAGCCGATGTACCTCCAGGTGCACCTCGCCTACGCCGCCACCGATGGCGAGGCAC
>CAZKFP010000168.1:0-5434 GCA_964552085.1 uncultured Steroidobacteraceae bacterium | reverse complement strand
CGACACGACCTGGAGGTCGTCCTTGGCGAGGCCCTTCCACAGCTCGGCAGCATGCTCGGCCGGGCGCAGTGGCGGCGAGCAGACGAACTTCGCGCCCTCGAAGCCGTTGCCCATGTCGTCGAGCGTGAGGAACAGGTACTGCGGGCACGTCTCGGCATATGCCGGCAGCCCTTCGTCGCGCGCGCGCCGAACCTCGTTCAGCGCCTCGGTCGCCGAGAGGTGGACGATGTACACCGGAACGCCGGCGACCTGGGCCAGGCGGATGACGCGGTTCGTCGCCTCGCCCTCCATGATCGGGGAGCGGCTCGTGCCGTGGAAGTAGGGATCGGTGTTGCCGGCCTCGACGTTCTGCGCCGCCACGACGTCGATGGCGAGCCCGTTCTCGGCGTGCATGAGGATGAGGCCGCCGTTCTTCGCCGTCTGCTGCATGGCGCGGAAGATGGCGCCGTCGTCGCTGAAGAAGACGCCGGGGTAGGCGGTGAACAGCTTGAAGTCGGTGACGCCCTCGTCGACGAGCGTGTCCATCTCGGCGAGGGTCGCGTCGGTGACGTCGGACATGATCATGTGGAAGCCGTAGTCGATGCAGGCGTTGCCCTCGGCCTTGGCATGCCACGCGTCGAGCCCCTCGCGCAGGGCCTGGCCCTTGCCCTGGACGGCGAAGTCGATGATCGTCGTCGTCCCACCGAAGGCCGCCGCCCGCGTGCCGGTCTCGAACGTGTCCTTGGCGAACGTGCCGCCGAACGGCAGCTCCATGTGGGTATGCACGTCGATCGCGCCGGGGATGACCCACTTCCCGGCCGCGTCGATCGTCCGGTCCGCCTCGACCTGGAGATCCTCGCCGATGAGCGCGATGCGCTCCCCGTCGACGAGGACGTCCGCCGTCGTCGTGGCATCGGCGTTGACGATCGTTCCACCCTTGATGAGCGTGCGCATCGATTCCTCCGTCCGTGTCGGGTCACCGCGAGGCGGCCATCCTACCGCTCGACGCGCGCACGCTGCCACTCGCGCCACGGCACGCGCCCCCGGTCGATTCGGCCCTTGCCAGTCCGTGCCGCTTGCCGTATGACAAGTCGACTGTTCGCCAATCGAGGTGTGGTCGATGTCCAGCATCGTCGACGAGCGGCGCGTGCCGAGGCCGGTGGCCACGGCGCTGTTGGCGTGGGTCGCGATGATCGGCGTCGACCTGTTCCTTCATGCCGGCGTGCTCGTCCCCCTGTATGACTGGGACAGCCCGTTTCTGCTCGCGCCGATCGACGCGTTCGTCCGTATTCCGGCGGGCTACCTCGCCTTCGGGATCCTTGCCGCGGGCCTCGTGTGGCTGCTGCCACACCTCGGTGTCGCCGGCGCGCGGGGCGGGGCGATCGTCGCCGGGAGCGTCGGGGCCGTCGGGTGGGGCGCCCTGTTGCTCGGCATGTGGTCGATCTCGAGCGCCGACCCCGCGCTCCTGGCCGCCTGGTGGCTCGGACAATCGGCCTCGATGGGCGTCGCCGGCCTGGTCATCGGACTGGCGATCGGCGGCGCCAGCCGACGGAGGCTTGGCGTGGTTGTCGGAGTTGTGCTGGTCGCTGGCGTCGTGACCGCGGTCGCCCTGCAGTCGATCGGCTACGCGACTGCGCCGGTGATCATCGGTTCGTAGGGAGACGCCTTCCACCTGACCCGCCGCGGTCGGGGTAGCATCCGCGCATGGCGACCGACCGACTCCACTTCACCGGCGACGACGAGGCCGACCGGCTGCTCGTTTCCGAGCCGATGGCGCTGCTCATCGGCTTCGCGCTCGACCAGCAGGTGCCGGTGCAGAAGGCCTTCTCGGGGCCGAAGGTGCTCCTCGACCGGCTCGGCACGCTCGAGGCCCGTTCCCTCGCCACCGTTGACGAGGCGAAGCTCGAAGCCGCGGCCAAGGGGCCGCCGGCGATCCACCGCTTCCCGTCGGCGATGGCGAAGCGGGTGCGCGAGCTGGCGGCGTTCGTCGCCGACACGTACGACGGGAACGCCGCCCGCCTCTGGACCGATGCGTCCGACGCGCACGACCTGAAGAAGCGCATCGCCGCGCTCCCCGGATTCGGCGAGATGAAGGTCGCGTCGCTCTACTCGGTGCTCGTCAAGCGGCTCGAGATCAGGCCGGCCGGGTTCGAGGCGGCGCTCCCGACGCACCCGACCCTCGGCGACGTCGACTCGCCCGAGGCGCTGGCGAGCTACCAGGCCACGAAGCGCGCCGCCAAGGCGGCCGCGCGCGCCGGAGGCGGCTGAGCACTCGCTTCTCGACGAGTCGCCGGCTGCTGATCAGTCGTGCGGATGCTCGTGCTCGTGCATCCAGGGCGTGAACGTGATCCCGACGAGCAGGCCCTCGGGGCTGAGCAGCCGTGCCGTCGTCTGGCCCCACGGCTCCTCGTGGGCACCCTTCAGGACACGGTGGCCGGCAGCCTCCATCTCGGCGACGGCCTCCCCGACCGCCGGCGCCGACTCGACGTCGAGCTCGAGCCACGCCTGCGGCGCCGGGATGTCGGCCGGCCACTCGGGCGCGCCGAACGTCGACTCGGCCGCCTGCGAGAGCGGCCACATCGCGAAGGCCTTCACCCCATCGAGATCGTCGTTCGTGAAGTAGCCCGGCGCCGGCTCCTCGAAGGCGATGCCGAGGCCGTCGCGCCAGAATGCGTGGGCACCGGCGGGGTCGCGGATGATCGGACCGAACCCGGCGACGAACGAGACCTTCATCCCTCGCCCTCCTTCGGCAGCGACTTCAGGACGCAGAAGTGGTTGCCCTCGACGTCCTCCATGACGACCCAGTCGACCGCTCCCTGGCCGATGTCGGCGCGCCGCGCGCCGAGTCCCTCGAGGCGCGCCACCTCCGCGGACTGGTCGTCGGGCGCGAGGTCAAAGTGCCAGCGATTCTTGACCACCTTGTCGTCCGGGTTCGTCATGAACAGCACGGGGAAGAGCCCCGGCTTTCTCTCCTCGAACGGCGCGATCATCACCTCGTCCTCGGACTCGAACAGGGTCGGCCAGTCGAGCGCGGCCGACCAGAATCGGGCCACGGCTCTCGGATCGTGACAGTCGACGGTCAGGGAGTTGATGACGATGCTCATGGACCGATGCTAGCCCCGGTTCTCGACGGAATCTGTCAGGAACTCAGATCCGGTAGCGCAGGGTGGCCGCGACCCCGTCGTGGCGGCGCAGCTCCTCGTGGTCGCGGACGACCTCGACGTGCGCATCGGTCAATGCGGCCTGGCGGATGAGCTCCCCGCGGAGCTCCTCGTCGGCCTGCGCCGTCTCGTCGATGACAAGCTCGTCGACCTGCCCTGCCTCGAGCGCCGCCATCGTGTCATTCAGGCCGACGACGCCGAGGTCGCCGGCTCGCCAGCCCGCGATGGCGCGCTCGACGGCGTCCTGGCCGTCGGCCGCCTCGAGCGCCGCAAGGATCGGCGCGACCTCCTGGCGGACGTCGTCGATCGTGGCACGCATGTCGATCCGCGCGACGTGCTCGACGAGGGAACGAACCTCGCGTGACAGCTCGGGATCCAGGAACGAGATCGCGCGCTCGTCGCCGGCCAGGATGACGTGGGCGGGGCGCTCACGACGGACGAGCCGATCGATCGCCTCGGCCGCCTCCTTCGCGAACCGCTTGTCCTGCATATCGACGTGCCGCTGGAACCGCGCCTGCGACCAGCCGCCGGCCTGATGCCGTTCGTGCTCGGCGTTGCCCTCGTCCGGCCCCGACCGCTCGGCAAGGCCACCGCGCCGGGTCACGAACAGCCGGCACGTGTTCGTGTCGACGACGGCCACGAGCGCGCTCACCTGGTCATCGAGCAGACGCGCCAGCTGGAACAGGTCCGCGGTCGGCCCGGCGGAAACCTGCGTGTCGAACTCGACCTCCGCGCCGATCGCCTCCCAGAGCTCGAGATGGCCACAGGCGAAGACGGCGACCCCGTCGGTGTCGTTGAGCTCCTCGCTGGCGACCAGCTCCTCGATACGCTTCCGATCGGCCTCGAACGAGTCGCGGGCCGCGCCGTGCGCGCCGAGGGTGCCGGCAAGCGCGTTGAGCCGGTCGCGCAGGCGGATCATCTCGTTGCGTTCGCCGGGACGGTCGCCATGCGCCTCCGGGCGCGTGTCGAGGTAGACGCTCAGGACCGGCGCGTCGGGCGACTCGATCTCAGCGAGTCGCCGCAGCAGGTCGCGTAGGAAGGCCTGGTCCGGCCCGAGCTTCGTGGAGGTCGGAGTGGCGGTCATGCCGAAGCGGCAGCAAGGCCCGTGCCGTCGGCGAGCGCGAGCCCCCTTAGCCTCCGATGACGGGACCGTAGAGGTCCAGCTGCTCCTCTTCCTCGCCGTTCATCAGGTAGCTGTTGAACTGCGTGACGCCGGCCTCGCGCAATGCCGCCAGGCGCTCCTGCTGCGCCGCGACCGGGCCAACGATGGCGAACGTATCGGTGATCTCGTCGCTCACGAAGCGGGCGTTGTCGCTGCCGACCTCGGCGTGATGCAGGTAGTCGTACCCCTCGCGGTTCTCCACGTACTTCCAGAGGGCCTCCGGCAGCTCGTCCTTCTCGTACCGGTTGATGAGGTCGACGACGTGGTTGCTGACGAGGGCGGGGAACCAGCGCACCTTGTCGCGCGCGGCCGCGATGTCCTCGGAAACATAGGCCGGCGCGGCGGCCATGACCTCGATCGCGTCGGGATCGCGGCCGGCCTCCTCGGCTGCCGCGCGGACGAAGCCCAGGCACCAGCGGATGATGTCGGGGTCGGCGAGCTGGAGGATGATCCCGTCCGCGACGCGACCGGCGGCCGCGAGCGCCATCGGCCCGTAGCCGGCCACCCAGATCGGGACGGGGCCGTGCGATGCCCACGGCATCTGGATCTCCGTTCCGTCGAGGGTGACCTTCTCCCCCGCCGTCAGGGCGCGCACGACCCGACAGCACTCCTCCATGTACGCGACCGTCGTCGGCTTCTTGCCCATCACCCGCCGCGCGGAGTCTCCTCGACCGATGCCGAGGTCCATCCTGCCGCCGGTAATCTCGTTGAGCGTCGCGAGGGCGGAGGCCGTGACGGTCACGTCGCGCGTGGCCGGGTTCGTGACGCAGGTGCCGAGCCGCAGATCCTTCGTGGCGGCGCCCATCAGGGTCAGCAGCGGGTACGGGTCGCGCCACAGGACGTGGGAATCGAACAGCCAGCCGTAGCCGAAGCCGTTCGCCTCTGCGCGCCTCGCCAGGTCGACGCTGCGGTCGAAGCGATGATCGGGCTTCAGGGTGATCCCGAACTTCATGCTGTCCGTCCCTCCATCGCGGTCCGCGACTGCGGTCCGTCCACGTCGATCGTGAGCCGGCCCTCGCCGGCGCGGAACAGGACCATCTCGAGGTCCTCGTCGCCGGCGCTGACGTCGCGGTGGATCATCCAGGACGGCATGTGCCCGACGTCACCCGCTCCGACCTCGATGAAGTCGCCT
>CAZKFP010000167.1:0-2914 GCA_964552085.1 uncultured Steroidobacteraceae bacterium | reverse complement strand
GCATCGGTCACGCGCGGGAAGCAGTAGAAGGCGCCCATCGGCTCGAAGCAGTGCAGGCCGATCTCGTTGAATCGGTCCGTCATGTAGCGGCGGCGGCGGTCGTACTCGGTCCGCATCTCCTGCAGGTGCGGCTCGCCGATCTGCAGGGCCGCGATGGCGGCGAACTGGGCGGAGGTCGGAGCGCACATGATCCCGTACTGGTGGACCTTCGCGATCCCGGACATGAGCTCCGCGGGCGCAGCGACGTAGCCGATTCGCCAGCCGGTCATCGCGTAGCTCTTGCTGAAGCCGCCGAGCAGGACGGTCCGTTCCCGCATCCCCGCAAGCGAGCTGATCGCGGTGTGCTCATGCTCGCCGTAGACGAGGCGATCGTAGATCTCGTCGCTATAGACGAGGAGGTCGTGCGCCTCCGCCACGCGCCCGATCGCCTCCAGCTCGGCGCGGTCGAGCACGGCCCCGGTCGGGTTGTTCGGATAGCCGAGGAAGATCCCCTTCGTGCGCGGGGTGATGGCGGACTCGATCATCTCGGCCGTGACGCGAAAGTCGGTCGCATCGGTCGTGGCGACCGGGACCGGAACGCCTCCGGCCAGCTCGATGCACGGCGCGTAGGCGACGAAGCACGGCTCGTGGTAGATGACCTCGTCTCCGGGGTTGAGCGTCGCGCGCAGGGAGGCATCGACGCCCTCGGAGGCACCGACGGTGATGACGAGCTCGGTGCGCGCGTCGTACGCGACGCCATAGCGGGCCGACAGGTTCTCCGCGATGAGCTCGCGCAGCTCGAGCATCCCGCCGTTCGCCGTGTAGTGCGTCTCGCCGGCCTCGAGGCTCTCGATCGCCGCACGCGTGATCGGCTCGGGCGTCGTGAAGTCCGGCTCGCCGATCGTGAGGCTGATCACGTCCTTCATCTCGGCGAGCATGTCGAAGAACCGACGGATGCCGGACGGCGGCATGGCACGCACGCGGTCGTTCAGGAAGTCGGCCGGGGCTCGGCGCGTCGTCGGGGGCTGGCTGCTCATCTGGCGATCAGTCTAGCCAATCCGCTCCCCCGCCTCGATCCGGACCGGCAGCTTGTTCTCCGGCCACGGCAGCGGACAGGTCGCGAAGGGGCTGAAGACGCACGGCGGGTTGTACGCGCGGTTGAAGTCGACGTCGACATCGCCGTCGGCCGACGGGCTGGCGGTGTACAGGAAGCGCCCGCCGCCGTACGTCTCGTCGCCGTTCGTCGCATCCCCGAACACGAGCCAGAGCTCGCCGGTGTCACCGCCCGGAAGCGCCTGGAGCCGATGCTCCGCTCCGGCGATCTCGAAGACAACGTCGCCCGGCGACGCCTCCTCGCCGACGATGCCCATGACGTCCGGGACGCGGATCGTCCGGTCGGGCGTCGGCTCGAAACGCGCCGCCAGCCGCCATGCGGGGTCGACCGGCCAGTGGTCGATGCCGTCGAAGCGGCGGCGGGCCGGCGACGCGAGGTCCCACGTGCGAACGGCCAGCCGGCCACCGCGCTCGATGACGCACAGCCGCAGCGAGCCGAGCTCGAGCAGCGTTGCCTCGCCCTCCTGGTCGTTGACGAGGCGAAGGCCGGCGACCGGATGGCCGTCGTGAAGGAAGGCACCATCGGCGATCACCTCGCCATCGGCCACGGTGATCGTCCCGGCCTCGGCCGGCCCGGAGGGCAGGACGACGTCTCTGGCCGCATCCGACCCGACGCGGTTGACGCCCGGCTGCAGCCAGCCGAGGCCAGCCAGCGTGAGCCAGCCGATGTCGCGCCGCAAGGCGGCGTACCGCTGGCGACGCCACGCCTCGACGGCCTCGTCGTGGGACGTCTCGGCCTCAGGCATCCGCGCTCGTCGGCGGACGAAGGTGCGCGAAGCCGGCGGCGCGCTCGTAGGCATCGGCGACGCGAAGGATCGTCGCCTCGTCGAAGGCGCGCCCGATGACCTGGAGGCCGACCGGCAGCCCGTCCGACAGGCCGCACGGCACGCTGACCCCGGGGAGGCCGGCGATGTTGACCGGCAACGTGCAGGCGTCGTTCAGGTACATCGCCAGTGGATCGTCCACCTTCGCGCCGATCTTGAAGGCGACGTTCGGCGAGGTCGGCGCGAGGATCGCGTCGACATCGGCCAGAACGGCATCGAACTCGTCCTTGATGAGCGTGCGCACCTGCTGCGCCTTGACGTAGTAGGCGTCGTAGTAGCCGGCGCTCAGGGCGTACGTGCCAAGCATGATCCGGCGCTTCACCTCCGCACCGAAGCCGGCACCGCGCGTGCGCTCGTAGTTCTCCCACAGCTCATCGGCACCGGCTGAGACGCCGTAGCGAACGCCGTCGTAGCGAGCCAGGTTCGCGCTCGCCTCGGCCGGGGCGATGATGTAGTACGTCGCCAGGCCACGATCGGTCGACGGCAGCGAGACGTCGACGATCTCGGCGCCGAGCTCACGCAGCCGCTCGAGGGCGGCGCGCACGGCCGCCTCGACGCCCGGCTCCATGCCGTCGACGAAGTACTCGCGCGGCACGCCGAGCCGGAGCCCACGCACCTCGCCCGTCAGCGCCGCCGCGTAGTCCGGGACCGGGGTGTCGACGCTCGTCGAGTCGCGGGGATCGTGCCCGGCGAGCGCGGCGAGCACGAGGGCCGAGTCACGCACCGATCGCGTGAACGGGCCCGCCTGGTCGAGGCTCGAGGCGAAGGCGACCATCCCGAAGCGGCTGACCCGCCCGTACGTCGGCTTCAGGCCGACCGTCCCGGTCAACGAGGCCGGCTGCCGGATGCTGCCGCCTGTATCGGTGCCGAGCGCGAAGTACGCCTGGCCGGCGGCGACGGCGGCGGACGATCCACCCGAGGAGCCGCCCGGTACGGTCGTCTCGTCCCACGGGTTGCGCACCGGGCCGTACGCGCTGTTCTCGTTCGAGGAGCCCATC
>CAZKFP010000166.1:0-3961 GCA_964552085.1 uncultured Steroidobacteraceae bacterium | reverse complement strand
CGAGCTCGCCCGCCATCGCACCGCGTCCGCCGGCACGGTCGCGCCGAGCGCCGCCGCCTTCGACGAGATGACGCGCCGGGCGGCCGGCGCGCGAACGGCGCCGGCTCCGGAGCCCGACGAGCCGTCCGACGAGCCGGCTGGTGGACCCCAGCCCCGCGTCGGCCTCTGGGGGCGGTCCGCGACGCTGGGCAGCACGGGGCGGATCGTCGAGGTCAGCGGGCGCACCGGTCGCGTCACGCTCGAGACCGAGGGCGCACGTCTCGTCGTCCCGTCAGATGACGTCGAGGTCGTCCCGGAGCCGATCAGCGGTCCCGCGCCACGCGACGCGGAGGCCGAGGAGATGCGGCGTCGCGCGGCGGCCCGGGTCGCGCCGACGCTCGACCTTCATGGCGAGCGCGTCGAGGCCGCCCTCGAGCGACTCCACGCGTACCTCGACGACGCGCTCCTCGCCGGCCTGGACAGCGCGGTCATCATCCACGGCGTCGGGACCGGCGCACTCCGCCGCGCGGTGCGCGACGCGCTGCGTGAGCACCCTCGCGTCCACGCCTTCCGCGGTGGTCGCAAGGACGAGGGCGGCGAGGGAGCGACCGTCGCCGAGCTCTAGCCCGACGGGCTCGGTGAGGGGCTCGCCGGGGTCGGCGTCGGCGTCGGGGTCGGCGTGGCCTCTGGCGTCGGCTCCGGGGTCGGGGTCGGCGTGGCCTCCGGCGTCGGGGTCGGCGTCGGGGTCGGGGTCGGGGTCGGGGTGGAGGTGGGGACTTCGCCCGGCGTGCAGTCCTCGGTCGGCGCGAACGGCGCGTCGACCGGCCCCGGGAAGGGCACGCGCATGCTGCTGTTCAGCTCCGCCTCGCGCCCGGTCCAGCGCTCGATCCAGGCGAGGTTCGCCGCCTCCCAGGCGGGTTGCGCATCCTCCCAGCCGGCGAGGTCGAGGTAGACCTCCTCCTCGGGCTCCGGCGGCGGCGGCTCGGCCGACGGGTCGGGGGATCCGGTCGGCGCCGCCGTCTCGAAGTCGCCGCAGCCCGACTGCCAGATCTTGCCCGTCTCCGCCTCGATCGCGAGCTCCCGGTGCGTCGTGTCCTGCCGGTTCGGGGCGTTGTCGGAGCGCACGAGCTCCGTCAGCGTCGTGATCGTGAACTCCCCGGGGAGGAGCCCGCTCATCGCGTCGATCGTGATCTCGGTCACGCCACCGGGCTGCCGGAAGTCATACATCGGCAGCTCGTTGAGCGCGGCCACCTCGGCCATGTAGTCGTGCCAGATGAAGGTCGGGCCGTCGGCGGCGAAGACGTCCTGGATCGGGCTGAAGTCGCTGTTGCCGACCCAGACGCCGGTGACGATGGCGCCGGTCGGATCGTCCGGGTCGTCCGGGTTGCCGGCGAGGTAGCCGAAGGCCTGGAGGTCACGGAAGTCGTTCGTCGTGCCCGTCTTCAGCGTGGCCGGGCGGCGGCCCGCATCGGTCAGCAGCTGGAAGCGCGGTCCCCACAGCGGGTTCGTCGCCGGGTCCGTGTTGTCGGCCAGGATGTCGGTGACGAGGTAGGCCGAGGCGGCGGAGATGACCTGCTCGGCCGACGGGGCATCGGTGGCGTGGTCGTACAGGACGTTGCCGTTCCCGTCCTCGATGCGCTCGATGAGGTAGGGCTGCTGCAGCCGCCCCCCGTTCGCGATCGCGCCGTAGGCGCCGGCGAGGTCGAGCTGGTGGACCCCCAGCGTTCCGAGCGTGAGCGAGGGGACCGCGTGCTCGCCATCGTGGGCCGGGTCGAACTCGAGCCCGAGGCGCTCGGCGACGTCGACGACCGCCTGTGAGCCGATGAGCTGCTGGATCTTCGAGACCGGCACGTTCAGCGAGTACTTCAGGGCGTCGCGCACCCGAACCGGGCCGCGCTCTCGGTTATCGGCGTTCGGCGGGTCGAAGCCCTCGGCGATGTCCGTCCGCACGTCCATGACCATCGTGGCCGGGCTGATGACCCCGGACTCGAAGCCGGCGGCGTACGTGATCGGCTTGAACGCGGAGCCCGACTGACGGAAGGCCTGGCCGATGACGTCGAAGTTCGGCTGGTGCTCCGGCGTCGACTCGCCGTAGAAGTTCGCGCTGCCGACGTAGGCGAGCACGGCGCCCGTGCGGTAGTTGATCGTCACGATCGCGTCGTTGTTGATGTTGCGGCCCTGCAGCTGGCCGATCCAGGTCAGCGCCTGCTCGCCGTACTTCTCGACGAGGTCCTCGTCGCTCAGGCGGTCCATGTCGTACCCGACCTGGGCCCACTTCTCCGCGCTCGTCTGGTAGCCGGCGTAGTCGAGCGTCGTGATGATGCGCAGGCCGCCGGTGTCGAGCAGCTGCT
Organism: uncultured Steroidobacteraceae bacterium; assembly: GCA_964552085.1. Lineage (GTDB taxonomy): Bacteria > Chloroflexota > Limnocylindria > QHBO01 > QHBO01 > JACDBZ01. The sequence goes on along the minus strand of CAZKFP010000166.1, from coordinate 1,631 downwards.
CGCCCTCGAGCAGCTCGTTCGCCTCGCGTCGCACGGCGTACACGAAGTGCGGGGCCAGGTAGGCGTTGTCGCGCGGCGGGGCGAGCTCGATCTCCTCGGTCAGCGCCGCTTCGTACTCGGCGCGCGTGATGAACTCCGACTCGAGCATCTGCTCGAGCACGATGTTGCGCGAGGTGATCGCCTGGGCCGTCTCGGGGACGACCCAGCGCGTCTCGCCGCCGGCCTCCTCCTGGATGGCTTCGGTCGTCGGGTCGAGGCGCGACGGGGCGCGCACGAGGCTGGCGAGCATCGCGGCCTCGCTCACCGTCAGCTGGTCCTCCGGGGCGCCGGAGGTCAGGTCCTTGTCGAAGTACGCGCTGGCGGCGGCCCAGACGCCATACGCGTTGTTCCCGTAGTAGACCTGGTTCAGGTACATCTCGATGATCCGCTCCTTGCCCTCCGTGCCCGGGTAGCGGTCATCCAGCCGCAGCGCGAGGATCGCCTCCTTCACCTTCAGCTCGACCCGGCGGCTCGGGTCGGCGGTGAGCTGGGCGTCCAGGAGCCGCGTTCCGACGAGCTGCTGGCAGAACGTGCTGGCGCCGGAGACGGTCTCACCGGCCTGGACGTTCTGGAAGAAGGCGCGAACGATGGCCTTGAAGTCGATGCACGGGTTCGTCCAGAACGTCTGGTCCTCGGCCGCGACCTGCGCGTCGATCATGAGCTGCGGGATCTCGTCGAACGGGACGACGCGGCGGTCCTCGACCGCGAAGCTCGCTAGCTCCCTGCCGTCCGCCGAGAGCACCGTCGACCCCTGGTCGAGGTCGAAGTTCTCGATCTCGGCGATGTCGGGCAGGTCACTCGTGAACGACGCGTAGACGCTCAGCATGGCGACGAAGATGCCGAGGGCCAGCACGCCGAAGCCGGCGAGGATGAGGCGGGGGAGCGCGGTGGAGCCGGGTCGCCGGCGCGGATCGGCCCTCCCGGGCCGCCCGTACGGCGGAGGTCTCCGGCCCGGCGGCGGTGGTCGTCGGGTCATCGCGGCGTACGGTAGCACGGATGTTCCGTGCGTATACTCAGCGCCCGATGGAGACGCCCGAAACGCGCACCGCCGTGCTCGACGACCTCGAATGGCGCCGGATGATCGCCGATCGTACCGATCTCGATCTCCTGCGCTCCGCCATGGCCGATGGCCCGGTCACGTACTACGGCGGCTTCGACCCGACCGCCCCGAGCCTCCACTTCGGCAACCTCGTGCTCCTTGTCACGATGCGGCGCCTTCAGCTGGCCGGGCACCGGCCGGTCGGGCTCGTCGGCGGCGCGACCGGCCTCGTCGGCGATCCGAGCGGCCGCACGAGCGAGCGCACGCTCCAGTCTCGCGACGTGATCTCCGGCTGGGTCGAGCGCATCCGCTCCCAGGTCGAGCGCTACCTGGACTTCGAGGGGGAGAACGCGGCAGTCATCGCGAACAATCTCGACTGGACGGCCGAGATGTCGGCGATCGACTGGCTGCGCGACATCGGCAAGCACTTCAGCGTCAGCCGCATGCTCGCGAAGGAGGCCGTCAGCGCCCGCCTCGAGGCCGGTGGCATCAGCTACACGGAGTTCAGCTACCAGGTGATGCAGGCGCTCGACTTCCTCGAGCTGTACCGGCG
>CAZKFP010000165.1:0-4428 GCA_964552085.1 uncultured Steroidobacteraceae bacterium | reverse complement strand
GAGACCGGGAGATCGGCCAGCGCATCGTGCCCATCATCCCGGACGAGGCCCGCACCTTCGGCATGGACCCGCTCTTCAAGGAGGTCGGGATCTACAACCCGCTCGGGCAGCGCTACACGGCCGTCGACAAGGAGCTGCTGCTCAGCTACGTCGAGAAGACCGACGGCCAGCTCCTGGAGGAGGGCATCACGGAGGCCGGATCGATGAGCAGCTTCCAGGCCGCCGGCACGGCCTACGCCACCTGGAGCGAGCCGGTCGTTCCCTTCTACACGTTCTACTCGATGTTCGGGCTCCAGCGCACCGGCGACCAGGTATGGGCCTTCGGCGACGCGCGCGGCCGCGGCTTCATGATGGGCGCCACCGCCGGGCGGACGACGCTCACCGGCGAGGGGCTGCAGCACGACGACGGCCACTCCCACGTGCTCGCCAGCACGGTGCCGAACATCCTCGCCTACGATCCGGCCTTCGCGTACGAGCTCGCGATCATCGTCCGCGAGGGGATCGACCGCATGTACGGCGAGCGCGGCGAGGACGTCTTCTACTACATCACCCTGTACAACGAGAACTGGGCCCAGCTGCCGAAGCCGGAGGGGGTCGAGGATGGCGTCCTGCGCGGGCTCTACCGCCTCAACGAGGCCACCGCCGGCTCACGCCGGGTGCAGCTCCTCGCCGCGGGACCGATCCTGCAGCAGGCGCTGCGCGCGCAGCAGGTACTCGCCGAAAAGTTCGACGTCGCCGCCGATCTCTGGAGCGCGACGAGCTTCCAGCAGCTGCGCAACGAGGCGCTCGACGCCGAACGCTGGAACCGTCTCCATCCCGACGCCGAGCCGCGGGTGCCGTACGTCAGGCAGTGCCTCTCGCCGACCGAGGGCTCGATCGTCGCCGCCACGGACTACATGAAGGCGGTGCCCGACATGGTGGCCCGCTGGATCGACCGGCCCTACACCGTGCTCGGCACCGATGGGTTCGGGCGCTCCGACACGCGCGAGGCGCTGCGCGCCCACTTCGAGGTCAGCACGGAGCACATCGTCTACGCCGCCCTCTACGGGCTGTGCCTGGACGGCAAGTCGACGCCCGAGGAGCTCAAGCGGGCGATCGAGGAGCTGGGGATCGACCCCGACCGGGTGAACCCGCTCTACGCGTAGACCCGTCGCGTCCGCCGATCAGCCCCCACCCCGCCGCGGGGTCCCGCAGGCCGGACAGTAGGCGTCCTCGCCCGCAATCACGGCGCGGCAGCCCGCACAGCGCGCCGGGACGAGCCCGGCCAGGGCGACGCGCAGGCCGACGACGGCCGCTCGAAGGTACCGCTGCATCGGCGACGTCCCGGACAGCCGCGGGGGAGGTGGTGCCGGCCATGGCCGGGCCGGGCGCTCGGCGGCCCGTGAGACGACGGTGTGAAACCGATACCGCTCACGGTCGTAGACGGCGCGAGTGTCCGGATCGCTCATCACCTGGCGGACCGCGTTGACGACCTGCATCTCCGCCGTCGCCCGCTCGGAACGGTTCCGGTCGGGGTGGAAGGTTCGCGCCAGCCGGCGGCAGGCGGCCGAGATCTCGTCGGTCGTGGCGCTCGATGGCACGCCCAGCAGGCGATAGATATCGCGCTCGGGTGTGTACGGCATAAGGGGCTGGTGCATCGGTCCGAGTCGCATCGTAGCGCGTTCACGGCCATCCTGTCGGCGATGGACGAACATCGCACATCTGGTAGTCCGCTTTGCTAATTGCGAATATGGGCTTGACATATGGTAATCAAAGCAGTAATCTACGCACGCAATCAACCAAACATGCAATCAGAAGTGCCAATCACGGAGGAGTGACCCGCGATGTACGACTACCGCCTCTTCTATCCACAGCTCAGCATCGAGGACCAGGCGCGCGTCCGGCGGCCGTTCAACGGCCATCCGAGCCAGCGCGTCTACCAGCTCCCGATCGAGCGTCGGGCCAGCCGCGGCTTCGGGCGCCGCTAGTCATGGTCCACGACGTCATCGCGACCTGCCCGGTCTGCGCCGACGAGCTCACGATCACCCGCCTCCACTGCCGCAGCTGCGGGACGGCCCTCGAGGGCGAGTTCGGCGTGGGTCGCTTCGGCCGCCTCGACCGCGAGCAGATGAGCCTGCTCGAGAGCTTCCTCCGCTCGCGCGGCAATCTCAAGGAGATGGAGCGAGAGCTCGGCATCAGCTACCCCACCGTGCGCGGCCGCGTCGATGCCCTCGTGCGCGCGCTCGGCCTGAGCGACGCCGGAGCCGATGACCTCGACACCGACGTCGACGACCTGGACGCCGATGCCGACGCGCCAGACACCTCGGCCGAGCGGCGCAGCATCCTGGAGCGCCTCGCCGCGAAGGAGATGAGCGCCGAGGAGGCTGCCGCGGCGCTGCGGGCCCTCGGGGGGTCCGACTGATGGCGACGTTCGTCCGGACCCAGGAGATCGAGCACGAGATCGGTCCGAGCGGCCGGTTCGCGCTGCGCGTCACGAACCCGGACGCGGAGCTACGCGCCGTCGATGGCGGTCTCGCCCGCGTGCGCATCCAGTTCGAGCTGCGCGCGGCGACGGAGTCCGAGGCCGACGAGATGTTCGATCGCGTCCGCTTCCATGACGAGCGCAGCTCCGGCTCGCTCGAGGTCACCGAGCCGAAGCGCGCCGACAGCGGGCTCGGCTCGATCGTGCGCATCCTCGGCATCGGCAACGCGAAGATGGACGACGTCAGCATCAGCGCGGAGCTGCCGGTCGGCGCGGAGGTCACGTATGACGGCATCAGCGCCGACCTCACCGCCACCGGCTTCCGCGGCACGCAGCAATACCGCACCGTGTCGGGCGACCTCGTCCTCGACGAGCTCGCAGGCGACGTGCAGGTCCGGGGCGTGTCGGGCGGCATGAGCATCCGCGCCGACGACGCGCTCACGCTACGCATGAACACGGTGAGCGGCGACATCTCCGCCTTCGCCCCGCGCTTCAACGAATTGCGTCTCGCAACGGTCAGCGGCAACGTGGAGATCGAGGGTGACCTGGCCGCGGACCACCGGCACCGGGTGGAGACGGTCAGCGGCGACCTGTCGCTCGGCGTCGCCGGCGGCCTGACGCTCGAGGTGCGCGCCCTGTCGACCGACGTCCACGTCTCGGTCCCGCACCGCTCGGAGGGGTCACGCGACCGGCGTCGCTACGTCATCGGCGATGGCGCCCAGAACCTCCTCTTCAGCTCGATGTCGGGAAACGTGTCGGTCGGCGCGGGCCGGCGGTCCGGGGCGCCTCCGGTCCCGCCGGTCCCACCCGCGCCGCCTGTGCCGGCCGCGTCCCCCGCTCCATCGGCCCCGAGCGCGGACGAGCAGCTGCGGATCCTGCGAGCCCTCGAGCGCGGGGAGATCGACATCGAGGAGGCCTCCGCACGACTTTCGGGGAGGAAGACCGATGCCTGAGGAGCTCGAGACGATCCTCCGCCTCGTCGCGGAGGGAAAGCTGACCCCCGAGGACGCGGCGCCGATCATCGACGCGCTGACGCAGGCGGATCGCTCGGAGCGGCGGCACGAACGCGGCGACCGGATCGGCCGGCGGATCGAGCGGGCGCGGCGCCGCATGGGACGCGTGCACGGCGTGATGGATGAGGCGTTCGCCCACGCTGAGGAGCGTTTCGCCGAAGCCGCGGCACGCTTCCCCGACGCCGGGGACCGGATCGATGCCCCGCGTGGCCGGCACCTCCGGATCCGCGTCACCGAGCGTGGGCGGCAGGTCGTGAACCTCCGCATCCCGATCGGCTTCGTCGACGCCGCGCTCCAGTTCGTCCCCGGCCTCGCCGGCGACCAGGGCCAGCGCATCCGGGATGCCGTCGAGTCGGGCGCCACAGGCCCGATCCTCGACGTCGAGGATCCCGACGGCGGCGGCGTGCTGATCAGCGTGGAGTGACATGCGCGTCCAGTGCAACCTCGGCCAGCACTGAGCGAGCGGCGCGTCGACGGAGTTGAGCCGCAGTGCACGCCTCGCCTGGAAGGTCCCTACAATCGGTCCGCGTGAGCGATCGATGGTGGGATGGGGCGGTCATCTACCAGATCTATCCCCGAAGCTACGCCGATGCCGACGGCGACGGCGTGGGCGACCTCGCCGGCATCGCTTCGCGCCTCGACCACCTGCGCGGGACCGATGCGTCGCTCGGCGTCGACGCCATCTGGCTCTCCCCCATCTACCCCTCCCCGCTGCACGACTTCGGGTATGACATCAGCGACTACACCGATGTCGCGCCCGAGTACGGCACGCTCGCCGACCTCGATACGCTCATCGCGGCCTGCCACGCTCGCGGACTGCGCCTCCTGATGGACCTCGTGCCGTGCCACACCTCGATCGAGCACCCCTGGTTCGTCGAGGCCCGTTCGTCCCGGGAAAGCGCGAAGCGGGACTGGTACATCTGGGCCGATGCGGCGCCCGGCGGCGGCCCGCCG
>CAZKFP010000164.1:0-6019 GCA_964552085.1 uncultured Steroidobacteraceae bacterium | reverse complement strand
TTCATCGCCGCCTTCATGCCCGAGGTGCCCGAGGCCTCCATCGGCCGTCGCGGATTGTTCAGCCAGATGTCGACGCCGCCGACGAGGAAGCGGGCGATGCGCATGTCGTAGTCCTCGACGATGAAGACCCGTCCGCGCAGTTGCTGCGAGCGGGACAGCTCGAACAGGTGCTGGATCACCTGCTGGCCGGGGCGGTCGGCAGGGTGCGCCTTGCCGGCCATGATGATCTGGACCGGATGCTCGCTCGACGAGAGGATTCGGCTCAGGCGCTCCTCGTCACGGAAGAGCAGGTCGGCGCGCTTGTACGTGGCGAAGCGTCGCGCGAAGCCGATCGTCAGCGCGTTCGGGTCGAGCAGGCCGCGGACCTCCCGCAGGGTGGCCGGCGCCTCCCCGTGCCGGGCGAACTGTCGCGCGAGCCGTCCCTCGAGGAAGCCGATCATCTCGCGTTTCTGCTGCTGATGCGCGGTCCACAGCTCCGCATCCGGGATCGCGTCGAGCGTGTCGAGCGTCTTCGGATCGTTCAGGTCGACGTCGAGCGGGACGCCGATGGCGGCCTTGACGAGGCGGCGCACCGGCCGCCCCAGCCAGGTCGGAACGTGGACCCCGTTCGTGATCGCGTGGATCGGGTGTCCGGCCAGCGCCTGCCAGCTGTTGTTCGCGGTCTGCCCGTGAAGCTGCGACACCGCGTTCGCGCCGCTCGCGTGACGCAGGACGAAGGCGGTCATGTCGAATGGCGCGTTCGGGTCGTCGGTGTGGCCGCGGCCGAGCTCGAGGAGCTCGGCCGGCTCGGCGCGCGTGCGCTCGAACCAGGTGTGGAGCGCCGGGGCCACGAGCTCGCGCCCGAACACCTCGTTTCCGGCGGGCACCGGCGTGTGGATCGTGAAGACCGCGTCCCGCCCGACGCGCCGCAGCGCCTCGCCGGCCGCGAGGCCCGGCTCGGCCTCGACGAGCTCCCGGGCGCGCTCGACGAGGAGGAACGCCGAGTGGCCCTCGTTGAGATGCCAGACCGAGGGCACGATGCCGAGCGCGCGGAGCGCGCGAACGCCGCCGACGCCGAGGATGAGCTCCTGGCACAGGCGCATCTCGCGCCCGCGGACGTAGAGGATGTGTGTGATCGGGCGATCGGACTTGTCGTTGACCGGGATGTCGGTGTCGAGGAGGAGGATCGGGACGCGCCCGACCTGCGCAACCCACACGGCGGCGTGGACCTCCCGATCCGCGATCTCGACGCTGACCTGGACCGGACCGCCATCGAGCCCGCGCGCGCGGCGCAGGGGAAGCTGCGATGGGTCGAGGTCCGGCTGGGCGTGCTCCTGGTGCCCATCGGCGTCGATCTGCTGGCGGAAGTAGCCGCGGCGGTAGAGGAGGCCGATCCCGATGAACGGGAGTGCCGCGTCCGAGGCGGACTTGCAGTGATCGCCCGCGAGGATGCCGAGCCCGCCCGAGTAGATCTGCATCGACTCGTGGATCCCGAACTCCGCGCAGAAGTAGGCGATCGGCCCGGGCAGCGCGCGCTTCGGTGACGAGCCGTACCACGAGTCGGCGCCATTCGCGAGGTAGCGCTGGAACTCGTCGAGGACGCGGCTCGCATCGACCATGAAGTCCTCGTCGGCCGTCAGCTCAGCCCAGTGCGCCTGGTCCACGCCGCGCAGCACCGGCACCGGGTTGCGGTGGCGCGCCCAGGCGCCGACGTCGATCCGGCTGAAGAGGGCCTGCGCCCGTGGCGTCCAGCTCCACCACAGGTTGTAGGCGAGGTCGCCGAGGCCGTCGAGGTCGGCGGGCAGATTGAACTCGTGGGCCGAGAGCGTCGGCACGCGTATGGAAGTCGTCACGAGGGCCGATGATAGCGGGCGGCTCGCGCGTACGATGTCACCCATGACATCCATTCGTGAACGGGCTGGCCTCGACAGCGCCGCGCTGCGCGGCCACTTTCCCTCGCTCGCTCGAACGATCGACGGCGTGCCGATCGCGTACCTCGACGGGCCTGGCGGGACGCAGGTGCCGCGGGAGTGCATCGCCGCGATGACGGCGTACCTCGAGGGCAGCAACGCGAACCACGGCGGCGCGTTCACGAGCTCCGTCGAGACCGATGCCCTCCTCCACGAGGTTCACGCCGCCGGGGCCGATTTCCTCGGCGTCCACGATCCCGACGAGATCGTCTTCGGGCCGAACATGACGACGCTGACCTTCGCGATGAGCCGCGCCATCGGCCGCGATCTCGCGCCCGGCGACGAGATCGTCGTCACTCGGCTCGACCACGACGCGAACGTCGCGCCGTGGCTTGCGCTCGCCGACGAGCGCGACGTGGTCGTGCGCTGGATCGAGCTGGCGGCGGATCGCGCCACGCTCGACCTCGACTCGCTCGACCGCGTCCTCACGCCGCGCACGAAGGTCGTCGCGATCGGTCTCGCGTCGAACGCGCTCGGCACGGTCAGCGACGTTGGTCGCGTCATCGAGGCCGCTCACGCCGTCGGGGCGATCGTCTTTGTGGACGCCGTGCACGCTGCGCCGCACCTGCCGATCGACGCGTCGGCGCTCCGGGCCGACCTGCTCGTCGCCAGCCCGTACAAGTTCTTCGCGCCCCACCTCGGCATGCTCTACGGCCGGCGCGACCTCCTCGAGCGGCTGACGGCGTACCGCGTTCGTCCGGCGGGCGGGGCGCTCCCCGGCAAGTGGGAGGTCGGCACGCAGAACCACGAGGCGCTGGCCGGGCTGCTCGGCACGTTCGGCTACCTCGAGCGCCTCGGCGCCGCGTACGGTGATCTCCGCGGTGCCGCCGACCGACGCGGGCGGCTGCGCGCCGCGATGTCCGCCATTCACGAGCACGAGCGCGGACTGTCGCTCGCCGTCCTCGAGCGCCTGTCCACCGTTCCAGGCCTGCGCCTCTTCGGCCTCGCCGATCCGGCGCGCGTCGACGAGCGCGTGCCGACGTTCAGCATCACGATGGCCGGCCACGCGCCTCGCGCCGTGGCGGAGCACCTGGCGGCGCGAGCGATCAACGTCTGGGACGGCGACTTCTACGCGTGGGAGCTCGTGCGCGAGCTCGGGCTCGACGCGGAGGGCGGGCTGCTGCGCATCGGTCTCGTCCACTACAACACCGTCGAGGAGGTGGACCGCCTCATCCAGGCGCTCGGCGAGCTTCCCCACGCCGGTGGGCGTGATTGAGGTGACGCGCTACGCTAGCGGCCGGTGATGGAAGGGTATTCGGTCACGGAGGCGGCATCGGTTCTCGGCGTTCCGACGGAGCGCGTCTGGGAGCTGCTGGCTCGTGGTGTCCTGTCCGGGGCGGCGGAGGGCGAGACCGGCATGCGGGTCTACCTCCAGCCACGACCGGCGCCCGCAACCCCGGAGCCGAGGCGTGCGAATGGCGACCGCGACGAGCCGGAGCGCGAGCTGTCGCCGTTCCGCGAGCTGTTGAGCGAGTTTCGCGGGCTCACCGAGCGGTACGGCCAGGCGCTCCTCGCGCTCGGCGAGGCCCGCGGCGAGGTCGCGACGCTCCGCTCACGCGTCGACCTGCTCGAGGCGCGGATGGATCTGCGCCTGACGGGGTCGCCGCCGAGTACGCCAGCGTCGTGGGCCTCGACACCGATCCCGCCGGCGCCGTCGGCTGCTGACGAGGCGACGACGACGCCGGACGAGCATGACGACGAGGACGAGCGGCGGGCGCGGCCGCGCGGTCCGCGACGGGCGACGGAGAGCTTCGCGGAGGCGCTCGCCCGCGCCGAGGATCCGAGCCCGCCGGAGCTGCCGGGCGCTGCGGAGGCCGCGGCCGCCTTCGCGGCGCTGCACCGTGACTCCGCCGGCGCGATCGACCTTGGAGACATCGAGATCAGCCTGCCGCGCGAGATGCCGTCGGCCGAGCCGGTCCCCGTCGCCCAGGAGGTTGAGTCATCGGTCGAGCCATCGGATGAGCCGACTGCGGCCGATGCCGAGGCCTCCGATGAGGTGACCGCTCCCGCGCCGGACGAGGCAGAGGCCCGCGAGCCGGCGACCGACGAGGCGGACCTCACCCGCGAGGCTCCGGACGAGGCGGAGATGATGGCGGACGAGGGCGCGCCCTCGTCCGTTGACGCCGACGCGGATGCCGCCGGCGATGACGAGCGCGAGGTCGCGGCCGAGCCGGGCCCTCTCGACGCGACCGAGCAGCCACTCGCCGTCGACGAGCCGGTCGCGGCCGAGCCGCTCGACTGGAACGCCGAGCGCTACACGACGACGATCGAGGAGCCGGACTGGTTCGCCGCGGAGGTGCTCGAGCCTGAGCGGCCATCGGCGGCCGAACCGCAGGCGGGGCACGACGCGGAGCCGTCTGGCGCGGACGAGCAGCCGACCGACGCGGCGCCGGCCGCCCGGGAACAGGACGCCGTCGAGGGCGCGGGGATCGACGCGGGGCCCGTCACGGAGTCGGTGGAGTTGGACGACGAGGAGGCGGACCGCTGGTTTCGTCGCGCGCGGATCGAGGACGCGAGCGGCGCCTCGGAGATGGAGGTCGCGACGCACGGCCATGGACCGGACGCCGGGGAAGCGACCTCGTTCGGCGGCATGCCCGGCTCAGCCGAGCTCGACGAGGCGATCGCCGCGCTCGATGCGCTGGCGGGCCGATCGAGCGAGGGGCCGGCGTCGGAGGCCGCATCGGGCACTGGGGAGGATGCGGCCGCTCCGGATCCGGATCCGGGGCTGGAGCCGGAAGGTGCGTCGGGTACCGAGGCGTGGCCGCGCTGGACGGGTCCCGCGAGCGAGCCGGCCGGGACTCCGCGCGCGACGCAGCCGCCCGGCAGCGTGACGACTCCGACCTCGCGTGCCTACCGGCGCCTGCGTCGCATCTTCCCGGGCTGAGCGTTCGCCCGGCTAGCGAGGTGCGGCTTGATCCCGTTCTTCACCGGAGCCGCCACGGTCTGAGCGAGGGGACTACCATCGGTACATTCATGGGCCGATATACCGAGCGCACCGCCCTCGTGGTGGTCGACCTGCAGAACGACTTCGCGGATCCCGCCGGCTCGCTCGCGGTGCCCGGCGCTGAGCCGCTCGTCGGGGTCGTGAACGCGGAGGTGCGCGCCGCCGCGGCGGCGGGGTCTCTCGTCGTCGCCACCCAGGACTGGCACCCACCGTCGACGCCGCACTTCGCCACCGATGGCGGGGTGTGGCCGGTTCACTGCGTCGGGGGCACGTGGGGGGCGGACCTCCACCCGGGCTTCGAGCTGCCGGCCGATGCCCCGCGCATCCGCAAGGGCACGAACGGCGAGGATGGCTACTCGGGGTTCACGATGCGCGACCCCGTGTCGGATCGCGAGACGCCGACGGCGCTCGAGGGCATCCTGCGAGAGGCCGGGGTCGAGCGGGTCGTCGTATGCGGCCTCGCGACCGACTACTGCGTCCGGGCGACGGCGCTCGACGCCGTGCGCCTCGGCTTCGTGGTGACGGTCCTGGGCGGGGCGATCGCGGCCGTGGATCTCGAGGCGGGCGACGGAGACCGGGCCCTTGCCGAGATGGCCGACGCGGGGGTGGAGGTCGCATGAGCGCGCTGCCGCTGCTGCGCCCGATCCTGCGCTGGGTCGCGGTGCTCTGCGTGACGGCCGGGGCCGCCGGCCTCGGCGCTGGCCCGGCGCGAGCAGGCGCCGACGACGTGCATCTGCTCGTCCTGGACGACATCATCAACCCGATCTCGGGACGATATCTCGAGCGGGGGATCGACGACGCCACCGAGCAGGGCGCGGCAGCCGTCCTCATCGAGTTGAGCACGCCGGGTGGCCTGTTGGAGGCGACCCAGGACCTGACGTCGAAGATGCTGAATGCCGCCGTGCCGGTCATCGTGTACGTCACGCCCCCCGGCACCCACGCCGCGTCGGCCGGCGTCTTCATCACGATGGCCGGGCACGTCGCCGCAATGGCGCCGAGCACCCGCATCGGCGCGGCCACGCCGGTGAGCGGCGACGGGACCGAGATCCCGGAGGACCTCGCGCGCAAGCTCCTCAATGACACGGTCGAGTACGCCCGCAGCATCGCCGAGGCGCGCGGCCGGAAC
>CAZKFP010000163.1:0-2621 GCA_964552085.1 uncultured Steroidobacteraceae bacterium | reverse complement strand
CGCTCGCGCGCTGGCCGGGACCGGCAAGAAGGTGACGCTCGAGCTGGGCGGGAAGGCCGCGAACATCGTCTTCGACGACGCGCCGCTCGACCAGGCGATCGAGGGCATCATCAACGGCATCTACTTCAACCAGGGCGAGGTCTGCTGCGCGGGGAGCCGCCTCTTCGTGCAGGAGAGCGTGTACGAGCCGCTCATCGACAAGCTCAAGGCGCGCCTCGGCACGCTCCGGGTCGGCGATCCGCTCGACAAGAACACCGATGTCGGCGCGATCAACTCGGCCGGGCAGCTGGCGAAGGTCACCGAGCTCGTGGAGTCGGGCATCGCCGAGGGCGCGGAGATCTTCCAGCCCGACTGCGAGCTCCCGAGCCGCGGCTTCTTCTTCCGGCCGACGCTCTTCACCGGCGTGAGCCAGTCGCACCGGATCGCGCAGGAGGAGATCTTCGGGCCGGTCCTGAGCGTGCTCACCTTCCGGACCCCCGACGAGGCGATCGAGAAGGCGAACAACACCCCGTACGGCCTCTCGGCGGGCGTCTGGACCGAGAAGGGGAGCCGGATCTTCAAGATGGTCGCGGCGATGCGTGCCGGCGTCGTGTGGGCCAACACGTTCAACCGGTTCGACCCGACCTCTCCGTTCGGCGGCTACAAGGAGTCCGGTCACGGGCGCGAGGGCGGCATCCACGGCCTCGGCGCGTACCTCGATCTCTCCGGAAACGGGACGAACGGCCGATGAGCCCGCGCGCGGCCCGGACGAAGACGGCGACCCGGCGCCGGAGGCCATCGGTTCTCGATCAGCGCGCGGCGCAGCCGCTGGCGGCCGTGAACGGCGCGTCGTCACGCGCCGATCGCGTCGGCGTGCGCAAGACGTACAAGCTCTACATCGGCGGCACGTTCCCGCGCACCGAGTCGGGGCGTGCGTACGAGGTCTTCGGCGCGAAAGGCGAGCTGCTGGCGAATGCGAGCCGCGGCACGCGCAAGGACATCCGCGAGGCGGTGCGCGCGGCGCGCAAGGCGTTCGCCGGCTGGGCCGCGAAGACGGCGTACAACCGCTCGCAGATCCTCTACCGCATCGCCGAGCTCATGGAGGGGCGGCGCGACCAGTTCGTCGCCGAGGTCATGGCCGCCGAGGGCGTGAGCCGCGCCCGCGCGACGCGCGCCGTCGACGGCGCGATCGACCGCTGGGTGTGGTACGCCGGCTGGGCGGACAAGTATCCGCAGATGATCGGCACGGTGAACCCGGTCGCGGGGTCGTACTTCAACTTCAGTGTGCCGGAGCCGACCGGCGTCGTCGGGATCATCGCGCCGGAGGACTCGTCGCTGCTCGGCCTCGTGAGCCGGCTGGCGCCGGTCATCGTGAGCGGCAACGCGGCCGTGGTCATCTCGTCCGAGTCGCGGCCGCTGCCGGCCGTCACCCTGTCCGAGGTGCTCGCCACGTCGGACGTGCCGGGCGGTGTCGTCAACCTCGTCACCGGGTTGCGCCGAGAGCTCGTCGGGCACCTGGCCGGGCACATGGACGTCAACGCGCTCGACGCGTTCGGCGCGGAGCCCGAGGCGGCGGTCCGGCTGCAGGAGGTGGCGGTCGAGAACGTCAAGCGCTTCGTCGCTCCGCCGGCCGCCGGTTTGGCGCGGTACGACTGGATGGCCGATTCGGCACAGTCGCCGTACTTGATCGGCGAGTTCGTCGAGATCAAGACCGTCTGGCACCCGATCGGCGCCTGAGCCAATCGGGCGGACCGGCGCTCAGGCCGAGCGCTGGCGGACGCTGATACCCCGTTTCTAGGCGGAGCGCTGGCGGGCGCGGGCACGGTGGCGAGCGACTTTCGCCCGGTTCCCACACGTGCGCATGTCGCACCAGCGGCGCCGGCCCGTGGGGGAGCGGTCGACGAACCGCCAGGAGCATTCGTCGCTGGCGCAGATCCGGAGCCGGCCGATGTCGTGGTCGGCGATGTAGTGGGCCAGCGACCCTGCGATCGCCGCGCGGGCCTGGGCAAGCTCGTCGCCCACCTGGCCGACGGTGAACCGCGATCCGTCGTCGTCACGCCGGAGCTGGTGGTAGTGCAGGCCGTCGCGCAGCACGCCGTTCAGGCGCCGCACGTGCGTGGCTGGCGGCGCCCCGTCCGCGACGAGCCGCTTCGTCATCGCGTGCACGAGCGCACGCAGCTCGTGGAAGGCGGGCAGAGCATCGTCGACGGCCTCGAGTGCACGGTCCTCGCGGATGAGCCCGCGCGCGGCGAGCCAGGCGCGTAGCGAGGCGGCATCTCCGATGTCGTCGGGCGCTCCATCGTGGAGGTGGAGCGTGTTCGCGAGCTCGGTGAACAGCTCCTCGGCGCTCGCCGGCTCCGGTGGGGCAGCGTGGTCGTCGGTCATCATGTAACCATCATAGCAGGCTTGACAAGTTACACCTTCGTGACGTAGGCTGCATGTTGTAACCGATTAAGTGGCAAAAACAAGTTACGGCGGAGACAGGGACGATGGAACTGGTGCTGATGCTGGCGGGGATCGTGATGCTGGCAGTGGCCGCCCTCGTGGCCGGGGCGGACAGCCGGCCGCGCATCGACGAAGAGCCCCGGCGGGCGATCTAGGAGGTACGGATCATGGAACGACTACGGTATCGGTCCACCAGC
>CAZKFP010000162.1:0-3304 GCA_964552085.1 uncultured Steroidobacteraceae bacterium | reverse complement strand
CAGACGTTGACCATGATCATGGCGAAGAAGTTGAAGAACGGATCGGTCATCCAGCTGGGGCCGGAGACACCCACCAGTGCCAGGAGCTGGTTGACCATGCCGAACTCGGAGTTGAGCTCGGTGCGCCAGATGGCCAGCGAGACGATCTGGGGGATGGCCCAGGGCAGGATGATGAGCGCGCGGTAGACGCCCTTCAGGCGCAGGTGCCGGTTGAGGAGCAGCGCCAGTCCCAGGCCCAACCCCACGTGGAAGAAGACGTTGATGGCGGTCCACAGGATGGTCTGCCAGAAGATCTGGAAGAAGCCCGCCACCTGGAGCACGGGGCGGGTGAAGACGTTGATGTAGTTCTCGATGCCGATGAACATGTTGACCCCGCGGCACTCGGTGAAGATCCCGGCGGGGATGCCCGGGTCGCACAGGCGGGTCAGGTTCATGTTCGTGAAGCTGACGTTGAGCTCCCACAGGAGCGGGTAGAAGATGAGCCCCATGAGGCCCACGAAGGCCGGGGCGATGAGCAGGATCGGCAGGGCCAGGCGCGCCTTCAGCCAGCGCACCAGGACCAGGTAGAGGATGCCCTCGAGGATCGCCACCCCGACCGCGAAGACGGCCAGGGTGAAGAAGACCTCTATCAGGGCCGATGCCGATCGGTCGACGTCCACGGTGGGTCTCCTGGGTGTCGGTGGTGGCGGAGCCGAGGCCCCGCCACCACCACCTTACCGTCCGTTCAGAGCGTGGCGACGCAGTTGTCAGCTGCCTCCTGCATCGTCGCCGTCACCGCCGCGAAGTCGTCGTTCCCGGCGCCAAGAACTTCCCGGATCCCGGTGTTCATGGCGTCGAAGACGCAGCGCATCTCGACGTTGGTCGGCTGCGGAGTGCCCTTCTGCACCGCCTCCGCCGCGCCGGCGAGAAGCGGATCGTCGGTCACGATCGGATCCTCCAGGGCCTCGGCGTTCGCCGGCAGGCGCCGGAGCTCCTCGACCATCTGGATCTGGTTCTCGGTGTTCGTGGACCAGGCCATGAAGTCGAGGACCACGGTCAGCGCGTCGCCCTCGACGGCCGCCGGAACCATGTAGAACGAGCCCGCGGTGTAGGGCGCCGGATCACTGCCGGTCGAGGAGACCGTCGGAAGCGGGCCCACGCCCAGGTCGTCGCCGAGCTGTCCGGCGTAGTTCCCGAGCTCCCAGTCGCCGTTGACGATCATCGCGGCGGAGCCGCCGGTGAACAGGTCGCTGGCGCAGGGATAGTCGCACTCGCCGGGCATGACCTCGTGCGTGTACTTCAGGTCGTACAGGAAGGCGAGCGCCGCCTGCATCTCCGGGGTGTCGAGGGTCGGCGTGACGCCGTCCTCGGCGACGACGCTGGTGTCGAAGCCGGCGAGCCATGGGGTGAGCCAGAACGACTCGGTCTCGTTGAAGACCAGGCCGAAGTTGCCGTCCCCGGTGTTCTCGGTGGCTGCGGCGACCATGGCATCGGTGTCGGCCGGAGCGTCCTCACCGACGAGGGACTTGTTCCAGTACAGCATCAGCTGGTTGCCGTTGCTGATCGGGATGCACCAGGTGGTGCCGTCGACATGGACTGCCGAGAGGGCGCCCTCCTCGTAGATCGAGGTGTCGATCTGGCCGTCGAGCTCCTGGATGACGCCGGCCGCGGTGAACGGACCGATGTGATCGGCGACGGTCCACACCAGCTCTGGAGCGGCTGCGGGCGAGAGGGCGGTGTTGACCAGGTCCTCGCGCAGCAGCTCGACGTCCTTGTTGACGACGTTGATCGTCACGTTCGGATGCTCGGCGCTGTAGGCCGCGGCCAGGGCCTCGACGTAGGCGATCTGCGGATCGCCCTCCTTGGTCCACAGCTCGATCTCGATGTCGCCCTCGGGGAAGCCGCCGGCGTCGTCGGTGCCGTCCGGGGATCCGCCGATCGGCGCACCCGAACAGGCGGCCAGGATGAGGGAGCCGATCACCAGGATCGGCAAGAGGTGGTGAAGCTTGCGTGACATGTCTCGTGTGTTCCTCGTTGGTGCGTTGAGCGGTTCGTGCGTTGCGTGTCTCCTCGATATCAGACGGTGACGGCACCTCCTCCCCGTGATCTGACGAGGGCTTCGGCGCCGCGCGGCGAAGCCGTCGTGCCGCGCACCACCAGGCGCGTCGGCAGGACCTCGACCACAGGGCGGTGATCCGAGCCTGAACGGATGGCTTGAATGAGCCGATGGGCCGCACGGCGGCCCTTCTCACGGATCGGCTGATGGATGGTGGTCAGGCGGGGCGTCGTCCACGACGCGGCCGGGATGTCGTCGAACCCCACGATGGAGAGGTCGTCCGGGATGCGGATGCCCTCGTCGGCGGCCCCGGCCATGAGACCGATGGCGGTCACGTCCGACATGGTGATCACCGCCGTCGGGAGCTCCCCGTCCTCGAGGAGCGCGGCGAGCGCCGCGCGGCCGCCCTCCTCGTTGACCGGCGTGGAGAGGATGCGGAGGCGGACGGTCCCGTTGCCGCTCTCATCGGTCCCATCGGTCCCGGGCGCCAGGCCGAAGCCGGCGCGGATGCCGGCCAGGCGGCGGGCGGAGATGCCGTGATGCTCGTCCACCGGCTGGTCCGGGTGCATGGCAATGAGCACCACCGCCACGTCCCGGTGTCCCAGCGCGCGCAGGTGCGCCGCGCCCTGGCTCGCGCCCGCGGCGTCGTCGACGCTGATCACGTCGAAGCCGCCGAAGTCCTCGATGTCGAGGCCGACCAGGCAGGTGCCGGAGCTGCGCATGTCGTCGAGGTCGGGATGGTTCGGCGCCAGGCCCAGCAGGATGAGGCCGTCCACCAGCGCCGCGTCCACGGCGCGTGCCACCGAGCCGGCCACCGGCGGCACGATCACCACCGCGATCCCCTCCGCGTCGCACACGTCGCCGATCCCGCGGACCAGCTCGGGCAGAAAGGGGTTGGCGAAGATGTCGTGCGTGGACTGCGGCACCACGAGGCCGATCTGGTCGGTCCTGCGCCGCGCCAGCCTGCGGGCGATGGGCGATGGTCGGTAGCCGAGCTCCGCCGCCGCGGCCAGGATCCGGTCGCGGGTCGCCGCCTTGAGGTGATCGGGCTGGTTGAACGCGAAGCTGACCGATGTCTTGCTGACTCCGGCGCGCGCCGCCACGTCCTGGATGCGAGGTCGAGCCAAGGGTTCCGGGGTGCCTCCGTCCGTCCTTGGGGAAACCGGTTTAGTGAACCGGTTTAGAGAGGGGACTCTAACGGCGGGCGGTTCTGGTTGTCAAGGGCCGTTGGCCCCGTAATTCCCACCAGGTGGGCGTTACGACGGCTCG
>CAZKFP010000161.1:0-2764 GCA_964552085.1 uncultured Steroidobacteraceae bacterium | reverse complement strand
TGCTCGACGGAGCTAAGGGCCACGAGTACGGCTCGAGCTGGGCTGAAGCCGCCTACCTCGGGGCTCGCGAGCGCCCGATTCCGACGATCATGTTCAGCGCCCACGCCGGGGATGTGAAAGAGGCGCGGAAAGAGGAGTCGGACCGCGCCCAGGCCGCCGATTTCGCCGCCGTCCTGGCAAAGCCGTTCAACCTCGACGACCTGCTCGAGGCCGTCGCGACCGCATGCGGCAGCTCGGAGCAGTTCGAGAGGACCCCGGCGGGCGACCGTGAGCGAACGCTGACGTTGGCCAGGCGTCTACGGGAGCTTGGGGCCGAGGACATTCGCACGAGCGATCGCCGCGAGTGGGCCACGTTCCGCCGGAAGGGCGATGATGCGATCTGCCAGCTGTACTGGTGGCAGCGCATGGGCCTGTACGTCGCCGGCTGCTACCAGGACGACGCGGTCCTGACGCCCATCGGCCAGTTCTTCGAGCTCGAGGCGGTGATCGCGGCGATCATGCCGGAGGCCTCGTCGACCGATTGACGGTGGCGAGAGACCGTCGGCTGGCAGGGTCGTTCGGCCAGGAAGGAGAACGTCGTACTGATGGCGAAATCACGCAAGCCAGGCACGACGCGCAAGCCGCCAGAGCCGTCGGAGAGCCACGCGGAGATCGAGCAGTGGATCGGGAGCGTGATGCCGGATCTGCATCCCATCGTCCAATGGCTGGACGAGCTGATACGCGGGACGATCCCCGGGCTTCAGTACGCCATCAAGTGGAAGAAGGCGTACTACGGCTTGCCGGAACGAGGGTGGATCATCGAGATGGTCGCGTACGACGTCTCCGTGAACGTCGTCTTCCTCGGTGGCGCGGACTTCGGCTCTCCGCCGCCGCTCGGGGACACCGACAGGAGCCGCTACGTCAAGGTGACGACGCTGGAGGATGCGCAGCGGCGAGAGATGCACGATTGGGTCGAGCAAGCCGGGCGCGTGCCGGGGTGGAGGTGAGACGACGGGCCCCATCGGCGGCTCGACTCGCTCAGTAGCCGGACCACCGGGGAGGGACATCGGGAGGCCGATCCGTGCTCGGCGGGAGGTGCCCGCGCACGAAGCTGACGAACGGGGACATCGCCGTGGCCAGGACGCGCTCGTCGTTGACGGTTGCCTGCCCGTCGTACGTGCGCAGGGCGGCGCCGAGTGCCTCGTGCCAGCGAGCGGGGAGATGCTCGAGCGCCCAGGTGCCCGCGGCTCGCTTCGAGATGACGACGTCCCGCGTCGCAAGGGCACGAAGGATCCGGCTGCCAGTCAGGAGGGCGTACGTCGCCTCGAACGGATCGGTGTCGCCTTCGAACACGTGGCGCTCGATGTGCTCCAGCTCTCGATCGAGCTCGCCTCGCAGCTCGTCCCAGGTCGGTTTCGGCACGATGTCGGCCGGGTCGGTGCCGTGCAGGTTGACGTAGCGGCCGGCGAGCCAGTGCGCCCGATTGATGGCCCACGACGTGTCCCGGCGCCCCTCGCGCCAGGCGTGGGACGGGGGTTTCGAGCGGCGCGCGTCGTCGGCGAGCACGTACCAGGCATCCCATTCGACGCGATGCACCTGCGCGAGCGCGGCGTGGTCCTCCTCGATCCGCCGCGTCGTCGGCTCATCGGGCCCGTGCGAGAGGATGACGTAGGTATCGAGGTCGCCGGCATGGGGCGGATCGCCGCTGCTCGTCGTCCCGCCGTGCGCCCAGATCGCGACCAGCTCGTCGCCCAGCACCGTCCGCAGCCGATCGCCCAGGTCCGACCAGGCGGCCTGCGCGATCGGAGGGAGATCTCCGAGGGGGACCCCGACCATGGAAGAAGGATACCGTCGGGCGGGAGTCGAGCGACGGATCGCGACTCCGTTCAGGGTCTCAGCGGGGTTCGATGACGACGGCCGTCTCGCGCGGCCGGCGCGCAGCCGACGCATCGGAGGGAGACCGCGTCAGCGCTCATCGCCATATGGCCGGGTGATGATCTCGAGGATGTGGCCGCTCGGGTCGTCGAAGTAGACGCCGCGACCCCCGTCGTGGGTGTTGATCTCGCTGGGCTGCCGATGTCCGGGATCGGCCCAGTGCGGGAGCCCGCGTTCCGTGATCCGACCGAAGATCGCGTCGAACTCCTGCTCGTCGACGAGGAAGCAGTAGTGCTGGGGCGCAACGTCGCCATCGGTATCGAGGTAGTCGAGCGTCACCTCATTGGACATCTGGACCGCGACGAACGGTCCCCAGGCCGATGCGGGCGGCAGGCCGAGCAGATCGGTCAGGAAGTCCGCGCCCTCCTCCTTGTTACGGGAGTAGACGATCGTGTGGTTCAGCATGATCGACATCGTCGATCTCCTGTGCGGGCTGCCGGGACTGGCGGCCGAGGACTCTCAGTAAACACCACGCGAGCGGCAGCATCGGTCGTTCGAACCGGGCCACGAGGCCGATCGGCCGACATGGCCGAGTCGCGCGGCCTCTTCACGGCGCAGCGCGGTGGTCGAAGGGCGCCGAGGTAAACCCCGAGGGGCACGACTGCCCCGCCGACGAGCATGAGTGTGGTAATCACCTCGCCGGTGAGGAGCGCCGCGCCGTCAGCTCATCGGGCCGGCGCGAGAGGATGACGTAGGTATCGAGGTCCCCGGCATGGGGCGGATCGCCGATGCTCGTCGTCCCGCCGTGCGCCCACATCGCGACCAGCTCGTCGCCGAGCACCGTCTGCAGTCGATCGCGCAGATCGGACCAGGCGGCCTGCGCGGTCGGAGGCAGATCCTGGAGGGCGAC
>CAZKFP010000160.1:0-3463 GCA_964552085.1 uncultured Steroidobacteraceae bacterium | reverse complement strand
GTCCAGCCGCGCGCCGGCGATGGGCGCGAGGCCGTCGCCGTCCGCGACCAGCGCATCGGCCGAGACGACCTGGGCGCTCACGGCCAGCTGGGCGGCGGCGGCGAGCAGGGAGCTGAGTCGGCGCATCGGATTCCTCTTCGTTGGTTCATGCGTGGTCCGAGCCGGCGGCCCGGTCCTGCCAGAGGGTGGCCCGAATGGCGTGGCCACACCATGACGAGAAGGTCACCCCGTGCTCGCGCGTGCGGTCGCCGGCAGCGCGATTTGGCGCGAGTGCGGTCTGGTGCAGTACCCGGGCAGGACCTTCGGAGGCAGGTCGTGCGGCGGTCCCAGTCATGGCCGTGACGGCAGCCCGCTCGCTAGACTGGAGCAGCTCCGGGCCGAGGTAGCTCAATGGCAGAGCATCGGTTTTGTAAACCGACGGTTGTGGGTTCGACTCCCACCCTCGGCTCCACGTCACCCCTCGATCTGATGGCGCAGTGCGCGAGCCTCGCCACGGTTGAGCCGGGCGAGCGCGTTCGATATACTCCGCCGGCGGTCGGCGATCCACCACGCGCCGAACGGATCCGTGGGTAGGTTGAGCAGGTGGTGAGCTCCGCTGACTGTAGATCAGCCGTCTTCGACTGTGGGGGTTCGATTCCCTCCCTGCCCACCACGCTTCCCATCCGAAGAGCCTCCCTGGGACCGGCCTGAAATCTCGTCCTCAATCCGAGATTTTCCAAGGTTGACCGATGGTTGCCGAGAATCGGCCGATCCTGCAACACTGCAGCCACCCGTGGTGGGATGCAGTGATACCCCGACACGGGCCCACGTAGCTCAGCAGGCAGAGCACTTCCTTGGTAAGGAAGAGGTCTCCGGTTCGAACCCGGACGTGGGCTCCAGATCCTCGACGCGCCGATCGACCTCGCACTCGGCTCCCGGAGGCGCGCTTCGCCGGTGGATCTCAACATCGTCCTCCCGTTCGCCAGCTCGGCGCTGTCGTTCGTCTTCGCCGCGCTCGTCGGCGACCAGTGGCTGCGCCGCCGCCAGCCGTACCAGCTCGTCTGGACCGTGGGCCTGCTGTGGTACGGCATCAGCGCCGGGACCGAGTTTCTCGGCAGCGCGTTCGGCTGGAACGAGCCGCTCTACCGCACCTGGTACCTCGTCGGCGCCTTCGGCGTCGCCGCCTACCTGGGCCTCGGCACGGTGTACCTGCTCAACCGGACCCGCTTCGGCTACTTCGTCGCCGCCTCGTTCGGCCTGGCAGGGCTCTTCAGCTACCTGACCAGCGTCAAGTACGCGCGCGAGGGGATCCCCGCCTCCGACTCGACCGTCATCGCCGTCGTCGGCGCCTCGCTGGCGGCGGGACTGCTCGTCGCCGCCGTCACCCGCTTCGACCGCCGCTGGATCGGTCACGTGACCGCCGCCATCCTCGTCCTGGCTTCGGTGTACGTGACGTGGCTGGCGCTCACCGTGCCGCTCGCCGCGCCCGGCTACTCGATCGACGAGATCGGCATCCCGGTCGGGACGGCGATGCCATCGGACCTCCGGATCATGACGCCGCCGTTCAACATCGTCGGCGCCTTCGCGCTCGTCTTCGGGGCGGTCTACTCGGCCTATATCTTCATGCCGAAGGCGCGCGTGCTGCGCGTGACGAGCCGGACGCCGATGCTCGGTGTCATCGGTCGCGCGATCGCGGTCGTCGTGAACTTCGTCGCCTCCGTGCCGGGCGCCTGGCGTGCCTTCCGGGCCGGGACGCTCAACTCACGCGTGCCCGCGACCCTGCTCATCGCGCTCGGCGGATTCATCCCGGGCTGGACGAGCGGGCTCAACCGTTTCGGCGTCACGTGGTCGTTCTTCATCGGCGAGCTGCTCGGGGTCGTGTTCATCTTCCTCGGGTTCCTCGTCAGCATCGAGGTCTTCAGCGACCTCCGCCTGCCGTTCACGCGGGTCGTCTTCCGGCGGCGCGATCGCGAGGAGCGGGCGGCCGGCTGACGCCTCCGCATCGTTGACACTGCCGCGCCGCGAGCGTAGTATTCCCTTGCTTTCCCCCGGTGCCCCGCCCCTAGTTCAGCGTGGCCGCCGCCGGGTGGACGACGGAGAGAAGAGAACCACGTGGCCAAGGCCGAAAATCGACCCGTGATCGCGCTGGCGTGCACCATCTGCAAGGAGCGCACGTACAGTACGCGCAAGAACAAGAGAAACGACCCGGGGCGCATGGAGCTGAACAAGTTCTGCCCGCGCTGCCGGCAGCACCAGCTGCACCGGGAGACGAAGTAGGGACGTGTTCGCTAGGGGTGTAGCTCAATTGGTAGAGCACTGGTCTCCAAAACCAGCGGTTGCAGGTTCAAGTCCTGTCGCCCCTGCCACCACCCGAACCGTTCCGTCATGAACGACGCCGTAGCAGGAAGAACGTACCCATCGTGTTGATCGGCATGCGCCGTTACCTGGTCGAGAGCTGGGCCGAGCTGAAGAAGGTCGCCTGGCCGACCCGCGAGACCGTGATCCGCCTGACGCTGCTCGTCGTGGCGGTGTCGATCGTCATCGGCATCTACATCTTCGTCCTGGACCGCATCTTCAACACCCTCCTCGACGTCGTGCTGCCATGAGCGACGAGACGACGCAGGAGACGGTGAACGAGGCGCGCGAGGCCGCTCGCCTGTCGCGCGAGGCCCCCCGCCTCGGTGAGCTGCCGGCGGGCGACGCGAAGCTCTGGTACGTCATCCACACGTACTCCGGCTACGAGAACAAGGTGAAGACGAATCTCGAGCACCGCATCGAGTCGATGGGCGTGGAGGACCAGATCTTCCAGGTGCTCGTCCCGATGGAGGAGGAGATCGAGATCAAGAACGGCCAGCGCCAGACGGTGAACCGCAAGGTCTTCCCCGGCTACGTGCTCGTCGAGATGGCGATGAGCGACGAGTCGTGGTACGTCGTGCGCAACACGCCGGGCGTGACCTCCTTCGTCGGCTCGGGCAACCGCCCGCTGCCGCTCGACGAGAACGAGGTCAAGAAGATCCTCAAGCAGATGGGGGTCGAGACGCCGAAGTTCAAGGTCCAGTACCAGAAGGGCCAGAGCGTGCGCGTCAAGGACGGCCCGTTCGCCGAGTTCATCGGCACGGTCGACGAGGTCAACCCGGAGAAGAACAAGGTCAAGGTGCTCGTCAGCATCTTCGGCCGCGAGACGCCGGTCGAGCTCGACTTCCTCCAGATCGAGAAGCTCTAGAGAAAACCGATGGCGGCCGGCCGGCCGCCGCAAGCCAGAGAGGGAGGGGCTACTCGCCCCGTTCGGACCTCGTGAGGAGTACAGATGGCAAAGAAGATCAGGACGATGCTGAAGGTGCAGGCGCCCGCCGGCGCCGCCACCGCCGCACCGCCCGTCGGCCCGGCGCTGGGCCAGCACGGCATCAACATCATGGAGTTCATCAAGGCCTTCAACGAGCGCACCGCGGACCTGCGCGGCTACGTCGTGCCGGCCGAGATCACG
>CAZKFP010000159.1:0-4145 GCA_964552085.1 uncultured Steroidobacteraceae bacterium | reverse complement strand
CGACCGTCTCGGAGTCGAGCAGGACCTCCTCGACGTCGTCGTGCAGGCTCATCGGCTCAACTGCCGATCGGCTGGGGCGCGCCATTGCCGGACGGCCCGGACCCGTCGCCGTTGCTCGTGCCGTTGCCGGTGTGGGCGAGGGCGCCGTTGGCGAGGGTGACATCGGTCAGGAAGTCGACGCGACCGTACTTCAGCATGAGGGCTCGGAAGTCACGGGCGTAGAACAGCTTCACGCGGATCTCCGAGTAGAGCTGGCGCAGGTAGCGCAGCTTGCGATTCTTCTTGCGCACGAGCGACTGCTTCAGCGTCGTCAGCTCGACGTACAGATCGATCTGCGGCAGGTAGAAATCGGGAGCGAACGACTCGATGACCGCGCCGTCGGCGTTCCAGGAGATGGGGAAGACGTCGGGTTCGTATCGCCATGCGACACCGTAGAAGTCGAGGATCCTCGCCAGCTCCGCCTCGCTGTCGTGCGCGAAACGGGGTGGCGAGGCCGAGGTCATCTGATCCGCCACCTGACCTCGATCGTAGCGTGCTCTCCGCGCTCCACCGTCATCGGAAGCGAGTATATGCGCCGGAGTTATCCACACGTTGGCGATGACGGCGAAGATGGTGGATAACTTCGCTTGTGATCCACGTTCCGCCGCTGCTACCTTCGAGGTCCTGCTTCTGCGAGCGACCGAGTACGGTAACCGCGGATGGTCCGGGGCCGATGCGAAAGCCGGCCGCGACGCCGGCCATCCACCGGGAAGACCGAAAGGCCGCTCGGAGGAGCATCTTCCTTGTCTGAGACCGATGCGCGCGCCGCGCGCCTGGCGCTCGAGCTCGTGCCCGGCACCGATGCGCTCGCCCTGCCGGACGGCTTCCACGACCGGGCGGAGGCGTTCGTCCGGCTCCTCCTCACAGCGAACGCGCGGCTGAACCTGACGCGCGTCGTCGAGCCGGAGGCGGTCGCGCGGCTCCACCTGCTCGATGCCCTCTCCGCGCTGCCGCTGCTCGACGCAATGGCTCCGCGCCGGGCGCTCGACCTCGGCTCGGGCGGCGGCGTGCCCGGCATCGTCCTGGCCCTCGCGCGGCCGGGGATCGCGTGGACGCTCGTCGACTCGGAGCGCAGGAAGGCCGATGCGCTGCGCTCGTTCGTCGACACGCTCGGCCTGGCGCACGTCGAGGTCGTCGCCGAACGGGCCGAGACCCTCGGTCGCGATCCGGCTCACCGCGGGTCGTTCGACGTCGTCGCCGCCCGGGCCTGCGCCGCACTGCCGGTGCTCGTCGAGTACGCGCTGCCGCTCCTGCGCACCGGCGGGTCACTCCTCGCCTGGAAGGGAGCGATCGACGCCGAGGAGCTGCGTGCCGGCGGCGCCGCGGCGTCGGCGCTCGGTGGGTCGGCGCCGGTCACGCACCCGGCCGGTTTCGCGGCGCTCGGCGACCACCGCTTCGTCGTCGTTCGGAAGGAGCACGCGACGCCGGACGGATACCCGAGGCGCCCGGGCCAGGCGCGGCGCCGGCCACTCGGCTGACGCCGTCGGTCCACGGGGCCGATGGCCACCGGAGGCATCGGTATACTCGCCACTCGCATGCGAATCGCCGTCCTGTCGGACATCCACGCCAACATGCCCGCGCTCGAGGCGGTCACGTCCGATCTCCCGACCGTCGACGAGGTCTGGGTCCTCGGCGACATCGTCGGGTACGGCCCCCAGCCGGACGAGGTGATCACCACCCTCCAGGCGATCGGCGCGCGCAGCGTGCTCGGCAACCACGACGGCGCGGCGATCGGCATCGTGGATGCCGCCAGTTTCAACCCCGACGCGCGGACCGCGATCGAGTGGACCGCCGGCGCGATCGACGCCAACTCGCGCGCGTACATCGCCAGCCTGCCCGAGATCCGCCGCGACGGGGAGCTGACGGCGGTCCACGGCTCGCCACGCGACCCGATCTGGGAGTACATCACGAGCGCCGGGATCGCGGCCGCGAACTTCGAAGCCTTCGACACGCGCCTCTGCCTCTTCGGGCATACGCACCTGCCGGTCGCCTACCTCGTCGACGACGACGGCATGGAGGTCGTCGCCGGGCTGCCCGGCGAGTCCGTCCGGCTGCGCGAGGCCCGCGCGCTGCTCAATCCCGGCAGCGTCGGCCAGCCGCGCGATGGGCTGCCCGATGCCGCGTACGCGATCCTCGACGTCGGCGGCGATGAGGCGGAGGACACGTTCGAGTTCCGGCGCGTGCGCTACGACGTCGACCGGACCCAGCGGCTCATGCGCAAGCTGGGCCTGCCGGGCCGCCTCGCCGAGCGCCTCAGCTACGGACGCTGAGCCGTCAAGGGCCGTAGGATAACGGGCGGCATGGACTTCTTTCGACGCACCGAGAAGCGCCAGGGCCCGTTCGAGTACGCGCGAATCCTCGTGCCGCTGCTCGGCGAGGCCAGCGTCGACGACCCCGCGCTCCGCGTGGCGGCGATGCTGCTCGCCGGACGAGCCGGCGTCGAGGCGTCGCTGCTCCACGTCATCGAGGTGCCGTTCGAGCGCAACCTCGACGCGGAGGACGAAACGGCCATGACGAGCTCGGACGAGCTGCTGTCGCGCGCCGAGGCGATCCTCGCCGAGAGCGGCGTGCCGACCCGCACGAGCACGGTCCAGGCGCGTGCCGCCGGGCCGGCCATCGTCGACGATGCGAGCGAGCTCGGTGCCGACCTCATCGTCATGGGTCTGCGCTACAAGAAGCGATTCGGAGGACAATGGGACGCGGGACGCACCGTCCCGTACGTCATGCGTAACTCGACCGCGCCGGTCTGGTGCCTGCGCGCTGAAACGAAGGAGCTGGCACACACGCCATGAGGGTCATCATCGTCGGCTGTGGCCGAGTCGGAGCCCGCGTCGCCGCGGCGCTCGACTCGAGCGGCGAGCACGTCACCGTCATCGACATCAGCGCCCAGGCCTTCAGCCGCCTGCCGACGACGTTCGGCGGCGAGACGGTGCGTGGCAACGGGACGGACGAGGACGTCATGCGCGCCGCGGGCGCCGAGCAGGCTGACATCGTCATGACCCTGACCGAGGGCGACAACCGCAACGCGCTCGCCGCCCAGCTCGCCAAGCACCGCTTCGGCGCCCCGCGGGTCATCGCGAAGATCAACGACCCGCTGCGCGGCGAGACGTACCGCGCCCTCGGGCTCGAGACGATCTGCCGCACGGTCATCCTCGGCGACGCCCTCGTCACCGCCGCGGTCGAGGGTGCCGAGGCGACGAACGGGTTCGTCGAGGCCCCGACCGCGCAGCCCATGCGCGGGGCGCCACCGCCCGGGTCGCTCGCCGACGGGGAGACGCGGACGGCGCTGGCGGAGGAGGAAGCCGTGCAGCCCGAGGCGAGCGTCGTCCAACCCGGCGACGGCCGGCAGGAAGGCTTCTGACCGATGTACGTCGTGGTCATCGGCGGCGGAAACGTCGGCTACTACCTGACGAAGGAGCTCCTGGCTGCCGGGCACGAGGTCGTCGTCATCGAGGAGGACCCCACGCGGGCGCGGCAGATCGCGGACGAGCTCGGCAGCATCGTCATCGCGAATGACGGCTGCGAGGGCCGATACCAGGGCGAGGCCGGCATGGGCCGCGCCGACGTCGTCGCCGCCGTCACCGGAGACGACGCCGTGAACCTCGCCGCCTCGCAGGTCGCGAAGATGCGGTTCAACGTGCCCCGCTCGATCGCCCGCGTCAACGACCCGAAGAACGAGAAGCTCTTCCGACAGCTCTCGATCGACGAGACGGTCAGCCCGACGCGCGCGATCCTCGGCGTCATCGAGCACGAGATCCCGGTCCACGACCTGCTCCATCTCGCCGAGCTGGAGGGAGGCGAGGTGCAGATCGTCGAGGCGCAGCTCGACGCCGAATCACCGGTCATCGGCCGCGAGCTGCGCGAGCTCGCCCTGCCGGAGGGCAGCACGATCGCCGTCCTCATTCGCGACGAGAAGGCGCAGTCGCCGCGCTCCGACACGCGGCTGCGGGCGGGCGACAAGCTCCTGGCGGTCACCTCGCCGGGCGGCGAGGCGGACCTCCGGGCCCTCCTCATCGGGGAGTGACCGCGCCCGATCCGGGGAGCGTCCTGCAGCGGGCGCTCGTGGGATGGGGGCTCGGGCACCTGGCTCTCGGACGACGCCGCCT
>CAZKFP010000158.1:0-2621 GCA_964552085.1 uncultured Steroidobacteraceae bacterium | reverse complement strand
GGGGGCGTCGGCCGCGCCGCGACCGCGCTCTGGCTTCGCGGCATCGTGCCGCTCCTCGGCCGTCTCGCCGGCGGCGGTTTCGCGTATCGGTACCTGCCCGCGAGCGTGCGGCACTACCCCGGCCCGGAGGAGGTCGCGACGCTCATGCGCGAGGCCGGGCTCGCCGCGGTCCGTTGGCGGCCGCTGGCCCTCGGGATGGTCACGCTGCACGCCGGCCGGGTGGGGTGACACCGATGCGGATCCTCCTCGCCTCGGACTCGTACCTGCCGTACCTCTCGGGCGTGACCGTGTCGGTCGACGCGCTCGCCCGGGGCCTCGGGGCGCGCGGGCACGACGTGCTCGTCCTCGCCCCGCGGCCGGCGTCCGGAGCCTTCGTCGGCGGGGCCGGGTCACCAGGCCCGGAGCCGGCGTACGCGTGGCTCGGCTCGTACGAGCTCCACCGTCTCGTCCCGCCGGGGTACCGCATGCCGTGGCCGAACCCGGCGGCCGGTGCCGTGCGCGACGTCCGAGGCTTTCGGCCCGACGTCGTCCACGCCCATTCGCCGTTCGTGACCGGGATCCTCGCCCGTCGGGCGGCGCGGGAGGCCGGCGTGCCGCTCGTGTTCACGCACCACACCCGCTTCGACGACTACGGCCATTACCTCGGCCCGTTTGCCCGCCCCGGCATGCGGCTGCTCGACGCCCACCTCCGCCGGTTCTGGGCGGGGTGCGCGGCGGTCATCGCGCCGTCGCAGGACCTCGGGCGCGAGATCCGCGCCCGGATGCGGCGGGGGCGGGTCGAGGTCATCCCGACCGGCGTCGACGTCGGCGCGATCCGCGCGCTGACGCCGGTCGATCCGCGCCCGGCTGCGGGCTGGCCGCCGGATGCGATCGTCGTCGCCTCGCTCGGCCGCCTGGCGCCGGAGAAGAGCCCGATGCTCCTCCTCGAGGCGATCTCCGTCGCGGCGGAGCGCGTCCCGGCGCTGCGAGCGCTCGTCATCGGCGGCGGGCCGGCCGAGGGGACGTTGCGGCTGCGCGCGGCGGCGCCGGACCTGGCGGGTCGGGTCGCGTTCAGCGGCGCGCTGCCACGCATGGAGGCGCTCGCGCGGCTTGCCGGCGCGGACCTCTTCGCCTTCGCGTCGCGGACCGAGACGCAGGGCCTCGTCCTCGCGGAGGCCCTCGCCGCCGGGCTCCCGGCCGTCGCCGTCGAGGGCCCGGGCGTGCGCGACTCCGTCCGCGACGGCGTCGACGGCGTCGTCGTCGCCTCGGAGCCAGCGACGGATCGGGGCGAGCGCCTCGGGTCGGCGATCGCCGCGGTCGCCGCCGACGACGATGCCCGGCGCGGCAGGGCGGAACGGGCGCGCGACGACGCGGATCGGTTCGCCGTCGAGCGGCGGGTCGAGGAGGTCGAGGCGCTCTACCGCTCCCTGCGCGAGTGACCGATTCCCGGATTCCCTTGCGCCGGCATCCGGCGGGCGTACAATGCCGATCATGCGCGTGAGTCTGGTGGCCCGTTTCGTCGCTCATCCGTCGATCGACTTCGGCTCCGTCCGCCGATCGGCGCATCGGTCGCGCCTCGGGCTCGACCGGTCGCACACGGTCTATCACCGGCCGCGCCGCTCGGCGGCGCCCTCCCTCACGGTGAGTGCGCTGCGCTCACAGACCAGTCGCTTCCGCTTCCCGGCGGTCGGACGGGCCACGCGCCTGCCCGCTCGTCGTCCCGCGCTCCCGTTCGGGTTGCCGCGCGCCCGTCGCGGCTAGCGGGGCGCGCGTGCCCATCCAGCGGACCGCCCGTGCCACGTCGGCCGGTGGCGTCGTCCATCGCTCGATCGACGGGCGCATCCAGATCGTTCTCGCCCACCGCCGCGCGCCGGTCCTCTGGGCACTGCCGAAGGGCACGCCCGACTCCGGCGAGACGATCGAGGAGACGGCCCTGCGCGAGACGCGCGAGGAGACGGGGCTCGACGTGGAGATCGAGGGCAGGCTGCGCTCGATTCGCTACTTCTTCGCGCGCGGTTCGACGCGCTTCCACAAGACCGTCCACTTCTTCCTCATGCGCCCCGTCGGCGGCAGCGTCGAGGCGCACGACGCCGAGTTCGACGAGGTGAGCTGGGTCGACCTCGAGGAGGCCCTGGCCCTGATGAGCCACGCCACCGAGCGTGCGGTCGCCGAGGAGGCCGCGGAGGCCATCGCGCGCGCCATCGGGGTCGGTCCGGTGGCCTCCGCCGAGGCGAGCGCGTGACCGGCACGACTCTGCAGCGGACCCCGCTTCACGACCTGCACGTCGAGCTCGGCGCGCGGATGGTTCCGTTCGCCGGCTATGAGATGCCGGTTCAGTACGGCTCGATCATCGAGGAGCACCGCACGGTTCGCGCCGCGGTCGGGCTCTTCGACCTGTCGCACATGGGCGAGATCGAGGTCACAGGCGAGGAGGCCGTCGCGTTCCTGCGCTACGCCGTCGTCAGCGATCCCGGCGCGCTCGTCGTCGGGAAGGCGCAGTACTCGATGCTGTGCGATGTGGATGGCGGGATCATCGACGACCTCATCGTCTATCGCCTCGACGGCGGCCGCTTCTGGGTGGTCTGCAATGCCTCGAACCGCTCGGCCGTGGTGGAGCAGCTGACCGTGCTGCTCGAGCGCGG
>CAZKFP010000157.1:0-6708 GCA_964552085.1 uncultured Steroidobacteraceae bacterium | reverse complement strand
GCCGCGGGCTGCCGACGGTGCAGGCGCTCGTCGTGTGGTTCGACGCACGAACCGGGCGGCCGCTCGCGCTCATCGAGGGCGAGACGCTCACCGCGATGCGGACCGGCGCGGCATCCGGCGTGGCCACGCGCCTGCTCGCGCGGCCCGACTCCGCGACGCTCGCTGTCATCGGTGCCGGGGCCCAGGCCGAGTGGCAGGTTCGCGCCGTGCTCGCGGCGCGGCCCATCGAGCGGGTCCTCGTCCATGCCCGCTCCGAGGCAAGCCGCGAGGCGTTCGCGCGGCGCATGGCCGAGGCGACCGGGATCGCGACGGTCGCCGCCGGCTCGGCCGAGGCCGCCGTCCGCGAGGCAGACGTGCTGTGCTGCGCGACGACCGCCGTCGAGCCGGTCTTCGATGCGGCCTGGCTGCGGCCCGGCGCGCACGTCAACGGCATCGGCGCCTTCCGGCTCGGCATGGTCGAGCTGCCGGGGGAGCTCTTCGCGCGGGCGGCCGTCGTGGCGGTCGATGCGCGAGGCGCCGCGATGGCCGAGGCCGGGGACCTCGTGGCGGCGATCGCGGCCGGCTCAGTGTCGGAAGCGGACCTCGTGGAGATCGGGAGCGTCGAGCGCAGCTGGGCCGGGCAGCGTGACCCCGAGGCGATCACCGTCTTCAAGTCGGTCGGCCTCGCCATCCAGGACGTCGCCGCGGCCGAGCTCATCGCCGCCCGCCTGCTCGGAGACGAGCCAGCCGAGGAGTGACGAGCGCTCCACGAGGCTGGCGAGGAGGGTCCGCACGACGGCCTGCACGATCGCGCGCCGCATCGGAACGCGATCGGTCATCTGGTCAGTGCCGACCGCCCGCAGCGCGTCTGCGTCGGCCCGGCGCTCGAACGCGACGACCCGGTGGGTGTCCGGGAGCGCTGCCGGCATCGGCCGTTCCGGCGCGAGGGCGGCGACGATCTCGACCACGCCGGGAGGCCCGGAGGCACTCACGACGATCGGCTCCGGCTGCGGCGGCGGGGGAGGCGGCGGCGCCGCGAGGCCGGCCTGCCCACCGCCCGGCATCGCCGGCTGCGGCGTCGAGACCGGAACGGGTGCGGGCGGTGGCGGACGGGGCGTCGGGGCGGGCGTCGCCACGGGCATCCCGCTCTGCGGTGGTGACGGCGGCGAGGGAGCCACGCTCGCGATGGGCGCCGGCGCTGGGGTCGGGCCGGGCGTTGGCGATGGGGTCGGTGTTGGCGGGGCCGCCGGCGGTGGCGCCGCACTGACGACGACGCCGGGATAGTAGATCGCCATGATCTCCGCCGCGCTCCTGCCGTCGAGCCCGCAGGCCTGGGTGCCCCACTGGAACATCTGCCAGCCGTTCGCTCGAGCGCCGCAGCTCTCGTGCACCTGGCCCGCGTTGTAGTACGTGGCGAAGAGCCGCCCGTTGCGGTGGGCGAGCGTGGCCCACGTGGCGTCGACGGCGGCGGCCATGCTCGCATACGTCGGCCGGGACGGGTCGTAGTGCTGGTCGCGGGTCGAGTCGAAGACGTCAAAGCACTGCCCCGCGGCGTTCACGTAGCCGCGCCAGTGGAGCACCTGGTACCAGGCGTAGTTCTTCACCGCCAGCGCGCCGGACCGCAGCGACTCAGTCGTCCATGAGCTGATCCACTCGCGCGAGAGGACGTTCTTCACGTACGTCCGGAAGTCGACGGTCTCGACCGCGCCGGTCCCCGTGCGGAAGACGCGGATGGCCGCGGGCGGCGCCGTCTCCGATGCGTACGTGCCGCACTCGTCCGCGGCCGACGCGGGCGTCGGCGCGGCGGGGGGCGCGAGGATGGCGAAGAGAGTGATCGCGGCGAGCATGCCCGCCACGCGGTCTTGTCGGTGCATTGGGGCGGCACCGTACCGGGCACCGGACCGCACCGCAGCCCACCGAAAGTACCGTCAGGGTCTCAGTCCGCCCAGCGGTGGATCCGCTCGCGGACGGTGTCGAAGCCGAGCTCCTCGCAGAGGGCCAGGAACGTCTCCCGCGGCACGCCGGTCCACTCGAGGTCGTCGAGCACCCGGGTCGCCGCGATGTCCGAGTCGCGGTTCAGCGTCGCGAGCGTCCGGTACAGCACGGCGGAAGCGCGCTGCTCGTCGAGCGTGGCGGCCAGCCGGGTCGCGTTCCGGACCGGCACCTCCCAGTCGAGTGCCGAGCGCGGGATGGCGTCGAGGCTCTTCCAGCGCGCGAGGACGGCCGATGCGCTCTTCGCGCCCCATCCCGGCAGTCCTGGGAAGCCGTCGCTGCTGTCGCCGACGAGCGCGAGGTAGTCGGGGATCGAGCTCGGCGAGACGCCGAACTTCGCGACGACCCCGGCCTCGTCGTACGTGACGCGGCGCATCCGGTCGCGCAGGACGACCCGCGTTCCGTCGACGAGCTGTGACAGGTCCTTGTCGACCGAGCAGATGACGACCTGCTCGACGCGCGGGTCGCCGCCGAACCGATCGACCGCGGTCGCGATCGCGTCGTCCGCCTCGTCCTCGACCATCGCCCACACGGGCATGCCGAGCGCCGCGAGGGCCCGCTCGGCATCGGTGAACTGGGCGAGCAGGTCCGGATCGACCCCGGCGCTCGACTTGTAGCCGGGATACAGGTCGTTACGCCAGGATTCGATGACGTGGTCCGTCGCCGCGCCGACGTGTGTCACGTCGGTCTCGCGCAGGAGCGACAGCATCGAGTCGACGAGGCCCTGCACGGCGTTGACCGGCCGGCCGTCCGGAGCCCGGCGCGGCGGGCGCGAGTAGTACGCGCGGAACAGCTCGAAGGTGGCGTCGACGAGGTGGAGCTTCATCGGTGGCGAGGAGCATACCGGCCGGGGGTTGACATCGGGCCATCAGCGGCCTATAAATCACTGAACGGTTATATAACTGGACGGTGACGTTCATGCAGCCCGATTCCCTCAGCGCGACGTTCGCGGCCCTCGCCGATCCGACCCGGCGCTCGATCCTGGCCCGGCTTGCGGCGGGCGAGGCATCGGTCAAGGAGCTGTCGGAGCCATTCCGGGTGAGCCAGCCGGCGATCTCGAAGCACCTTCGGGTGCTGGAGCGCGCCGGGCTGGTCGAGCAGGGTCGCCGGGCCCAGTGGCGGCCTCGACGGCTGCGGGCCATGCCGCTGCGGGAGGTGGCCGCCTGGGTCGGCGAGTACCGCCCGCACTGGGAGGAGCACTTCGATCGGCTCGACGCCTTCCTCCACGACGTCCAACGTACTGAAATACACGAGAACGGAGACCGATGATGACGACGACCAGGATCGACCGGGGCAGCACCGACACGACGACGATCTACTCCGAAGACGGCGACCTGCACTACGAGCGCACGTTCGACGCGTCCCGCGAGCTCGTCTGGAAGGCGCATACCGACCCGGAGCTCGTCTCGAAGTGGTGGGGGCCACTCGGCCACCAGACCCGGGTCGAGGAGATGGACCTTCGACCCGGGGGCAGGTGGCGGTACGTGAGCGTCGACGCCGAGGGCAACGAGTTCGCCTTCTACGGCGAGTACCTCGAGATCGTGCCGCCCGAAATGATCCGATGGACCTTCATGTTCGACGTCGAGGGCGTCGGGCCGCAGGGTGGGCCCGAGACGCTGACGCTCGAGGATCGTGACGGCAAGACCGTCATGCGCGCCGTGTCGCACATGGGCTCCGAGCAGGTCATCGACGCGGCGCTCGGCACGGGCATGACCCAGGGTGCCATCGAGACCTGGGATCGGCTCGACGCCCTCCTGGCCGAGCTCGGGGACTGAGGCCGAGCCGTGCCGGTCTCACACGACGAGGTCCTGGCCGCGCTGCCGGCCGATCAGCGGCGGGCGCTCGAGGGGCTGCGTGCCGACATTCGGCGCGCCGCCCCCGATGCCGTCGAGACGATCTCGTACGGTGCCGCGGCGTTCAAGCTCGACGGGCGATCGCTCGTGAGCTACGGGGCGGCGAAGGGGCACTGCTCGTTCTATGTCCAGAGCCCGGCGGTCGTGGCCGCCTTCGCGGCGCAACTGGAGGGCTTCCGGCTCACGAAGGGATCGGTCCTGTTCAATCCGGACCGGCCGATCGCGGCGTCGCTCGTCAAGGCCATTGTCCAGGCCCGCGTGGCCGAGGTGCGGGCCGCCCAGCGTCGCCGATGATCGCCTGGTAAGCCGCTGGTAAGCGGCGATGTGCAGGATGTGGTTCAGCGGCGCGGCGACGCGTGCCCTGCGCCGCCGGTCCACGGTTCCCGGCCGGGGGCCGGCGGCCGCGCCGCGACGTCGGCGCGCCCTCAGACGGCGAGCGGTTCCCGGTACTCGCCGTACACGCCGCGCAGGACGCCGCACATCTCACCGATCGTCGCGTACGCCTCGACCGCGGCGACGATCGCGGGCATGAGGTTGACGTCGCCCGCGCGCGCCTCGTCCTCGAGGCGCCGCATGGCGGCCGCGTGGGCCGGCGCGTCGCGCTCGGCCCTGACCCGGGCCAGCCGATCGAGGTGCCGGCGCTCCTGCGCCTCGCTGATCTCGAGCAGCGGGATCCTGAGCTCCTCGTCGGGATCGGCGAACTTCGTGACGCCGACGATCTCGCGCTCGTGCGCCTCGACCTCGCGCTGCTGCTCGTACGCCGCATCCGCGATCTCGGCCTGCGGGAACCCGGCCTCGAGCGCGCGCACCATGCCGCCCATCTCGTCGATCTGGCGGATGTAGGCCCACGCGCGCTGCTCCGTCTGGTTCGTCAGCGTCTCGACGAAGTAGGAGCCACCGAGCGGGTCGACCGTGTTCGCCACGCCCGCCTCTTCCGCGAGCACCTGCTGCTGCCGCAGGGCGAGCATGGCGGCGTCCTCGCTCGGCACGGCCCACGCCTCGTCGTACGCGTCAGTGTGCAGCGATTGCGTGCCGCCGAGGATCCCGGCCAGCGCCTGGACGGCGACCCGGGTCAGGTTGTTCAGCGGCTGCTGCGCGGTCAGCGAGACGCCGGCCGTCTGGGTGTGGAAGCGCATCCAGGTCGAGCGCTCGTTCTCGGCGCCGAAGCGCTCGCGGCACAGCTTGTACCAGATCCGCCGCGCGGCTCGGAACTTCGCGATCTCCTCGAAGAAGTCGTTGTGGCTGTTGAAGAAGAAGCTCAGGCGCGGGGCGAAGTCGTCGAAGCGCATCCCGCGAGCGAGCGCGTCCTCGACGTAGGCGATCCCGTCGGCGATCGTGAAGGCCAGCTCCTGGACGGCGGTCGAGCCTGCCTCCCGGATGTGGTAGCCGCTGATGCTGATCGTGTTCCAGCGCGGGAGCTCGCGCGTGCCCCACTCGACCGTATCGGTCACGAGCTTCAGCGAGGGCGCCGGCGGAAAGATGTACTCCTTCTGGGCGATGAACTCCTTGAGGATGTCGTTCTGGAGTGTGCCCGACAGCTGGGCACGGGGGACCCCGGCCTTCTCCGCGGCCACGATGTACATCGCCCAGATCATCGCCGCGGGCGAGTTGATCGTCATCGACGTGCTGATCTCGCCGACGGGCAGGTCGGCGAGCAGGATCTCCATGTCGGCCAGCGACGAGACGGCCACGCCGCAGGTGCCGAACTCGCCCTCGGCCAGGGGCTCGTCGTGGTCGTAGCCGTACAGGGTCGGCATGTCGTACGCGATGCTCAGGCCCGTGCCGCCGGCGGCGATGAGCTTCTTGAACCGGTCGTTCGTGTCCTCGGCCGTGCCGAAGCCGGCGAACATGCGCATCGTCCAGAGGCGTCCGCGATGGCCGGTCGGATGAATGCCGCGGGTGAAGGGCGGCTCACCCGGCAGCCCGACGTCCTCGAGCTCGTCCCAGCCGGCTGGATCGGCGACGGGGGGACTGAACCGGTAGCGCGGTCGGTCGAGATCGGGATCGTTCGCCGGGTCGGCCACGTCGGCCGGCGTGTACAGCCGATCGATCTCGACGCCCGACTGGGTGATGAAGCGCGGGCGGCGCTCCGGCCCCGTCTCGAGGGCCGGCTCCAGGCGCTCGCGCCGCCAGCGATCGGTCCGCTCCCGCCAGCGCTCAGCGTCACTCATGGGGCGCAGTGTGCCCGCCCGGCCGTGCATGGCGCAACCGGCCGTTGCGTCGCGGGCACGCCAGGTGCATGATCGTCGCCCATGTTTGCACTGCTCCGCCGCTTCGTCGTGGGCTGGCTGCTCATCCGCCTCTTCCGGCGCGTGACCGGAGGCTCGTCGGCGAACCGCCGCCGCTGAGGCGGAACTACTCGACCCTCGCGGCCTCGCGCTCCAGGGCTCCGGCACGCTTCGCCTCGAAGCGAGTGGCCTGGGAGTCGAGATCGGCCATGAAGCGCCGAAGCTCCTCGCGACGGGCCTCGGTCGAGGGATCGAGGTTCTCTGCCTCGAACACGCCCCAGTACTGGAGCAGCGGCAGGATGACCTCGTCGTGGTGGACGCGCAGGTCGTAGATGCCGGCCTTCGCCATCTGGGCCGCCTTGCGGGTGAAGTTGACCATCCCCGCGCCGGGCATCTGGAAGTCCGTGATCTCGTCGGCGATGGCGTGGATGGCGGCCGACGGGTCCACCTTCATCGCCTCGAAGAGCATGTCGCGGTAGAAGACCATGTGCAGGTTCTCGTCGGACGCGATGCGGGTCATGATCCTGTCCGCCACCGGGTCGGACGAATAGCGGCCCGTGTTGCGGTGGCTGATGCGCGTCGCGAGCTCCTGGAATGCGACGTACGCCAGCCCACGCAGGACGTTGCCGCCGTCGTCGTGGTTGTAGGCGGTCTGG
>CAZKFP010000156.1:0-2728 GCA_964552085.1 uncultured Steroidobacteraceae bacterium | reverse complement strand
TGAGCCGATGGATCTCGTCGATGAACAGGACGTCTCCCCGGCCGAGCGAGGTGAGGACGGCGGCGAGGTCGCCGGCACGCTCGATGGCCGGACCCGAGGTCGTGCGGATCTGGGCGCCCATCTCGGCCGCCACGATGTTCGCGAGCGTCGTCTTGCCGAGGCCCGGCGGGCCGTAGAGGAGGACGTGGTCGACCGGCTCCGACCGATGCTGCGCCGCATCGATGAGGATGGCGAGATTCTCCTTGACGCGGTCCTGGCCGGCGAACTCGTCCAGGCGTCGGGGGCGGACGGTCGACTCGAGCGCGAGCTCCTCGGGGGCGATCTCGGCGCTCGTGATGCGCTCGATCGTCATCGGTCTGGGGCGCCCTGGGTCGAATCGAACATGTGAGCGATTCTAGCGAGGTCGGCCGGCGTATCGACGTCCGGCGCGTGCTGCGCCACCTCGACGGCCACGACGCGATCTGGGTGGCGGGCGAGGATCGATCGCAGTCCTTCGTCGCCGCTCGTCCGCTCGGCCATCGTGAACGCGTCGCGACGCAGGAGGACGGGCGGGCCGAGGCGGCCCTCCGCGCGAGCGGCGACGATCGATCGCGTCGGGTCCGACTCGCCGGCCGCGAGCACGGCACGAATCGTTGCGGCCGTCACGGTCGGCTGGTCGCCCAGCAGGATGAGCACGGCGCCCAGCTCTGGCGGGACGGCGGCGAGCCCGAGCCGCAGCGAGTGGCTCAGACCCTTCGCCGGCGCGCTATTGACCTCGGGGACGACGTTGGGCGGGACGGCTGTGCCCGGCGGCACGACCGCGCTCACCGGCCCGAGGCCGCCGGCCGCGGCGGCTGCGGCGACCGTCTCGAGCATCGTCCGGTCCCCGACGCGGGCGAGCTGCTTCGGTGAGCCGAAGCGCGTCGAGGAGCCGGCGGCGAGGATGACGGCAGCGACCTGCATCGGTCCATTCTGACGCGTCGGTGGTCGAGCGGACCTTTACGATGACGGCGATGCCGGAGCCCTACGACTTGCTCATCGAGAACGGCACGATCGTCGACGGCAGCGGCGAGCGCAGCTTCGCCGGAGCGGTCGGCGTTCGCGATGATCGCCTCGAGGTCGTCCTCGGCGAGACGGGTGCGCTCGCCGCGGGGCGGCGCATCGACGCGAGCGGCCACGTCGTGGCGCCGGGCTTCATCGACCTGCACAGCCACTCCGGATTGATGATCTTCGCCGATCCGCTCCACCAGCCCAAGGTCCGCCAGGGAGTGACGACCGAGGTGATCGGCGTCGACGGGCTCTCGTACGCCCCGATCGGAGATCCCGAAGACCTCGAGGCGCTCGTCCGGATGAACGCCGGGCTGGATGGGCGTCCCGAGATCGCCTACGACTGGTCGAGCGTCGTGAGCTACCTCGACCGGCTCGACACGTTGCGGCCGTCGCTCAACCTGGCGTTCCTCGTCGGGAATAGCGCGCTCCGCATCGGTGCCATCGGCTGGGAAGAGGTCGAGGCCGGCGCGAGCGAAATCGCGAACATGCGCGCCATGCTGCGCGAGGCGATGGAGCAGGGCGCGGTCGGCCTCTCGTCGGGCCTGGACTATCCACCGGGCGCCTATGCCGATACGGACGAGCTGGCACAGCTCACGGCCGAGACGGCGCGTCATGGCGGCTTCTACCACACGCACGTTCGCTACGCGCTCGGCGACCGTTACCTCGACCCGTTCCGCGAGGCGATCGAGATCGGCCGGCGCGGCGAGGGGCCGTCGCACATCACCCACTTCTACCACCGGCAGACCTTCCCCGGCGGGCCGGAGCCGATGCTCGCCCTCGTCGACGACGCCCGCGCGGAGGGCCTCGACGTCACGTTCGACACGTACCCGTACGAGTGGGCCAGCACCCGGCTCCTGATCATGATCCCGCCGTGGGTGCAGGCCGGTGGGCTGGCCGCGACGAAAGAACGCCTGGCGGACCCCAAGATCCGCGACCGTGTTCGGGCCGAGCTGGCGGAGCGCGGCGTGCTCTTCGCCGGGCGCCGTGCCTGGGACGACGTGCGGCTCGGAGCCTTCACGACGCCCGACCTCCTGTCCTGGGAGGGACGCACGCTCGGCGACCTCGTCGCCGAGCGCGGGGAGGACGCGGTCGACGTCCTCTGCGACGTCCTGCTCGCCGAGGACCTGCGCGTCAACCAGGTGACCCCGGGCCCGTGGTCGGAGACGCTGCGCGACTTCATCCGCCACCCGGTTGGCATGATCGGCACCGACTCGACCTTCGTCGGGGCGAAGCCGTCGCCACGGACGTACGGCTCGTTCCCGCGCGTGCTCGGCCAGTTCGTGCGGGATGAGGCGCTCCTCTCGCTCGAGGAGGCGGTGCGCTCGATGACCGCCGCCGCGGCCGCGCGCCTCGGCCTCGGCGACCGGGGCGTCATCCGGGACGGGTACGCGGCCGACCTCGTCGTGTTCGACCCCGCCACGGTGCGGGCGACGTGCACGTACGAGGAGCCGTGCTCCTATCCAACCGGAATCGAGTGGGTCATCGTCGGCGGCGAGGTTGTCGTGGCGGCCGGGAAGCACACCGGCGCGCGACCCGGTCGCGTCCTGCGCCGCGGCTAGCCGGCGTGGGCTCAGCTCGCGATGCGCTGCGTGTCGAGCAGGTAGCGGGCGATCGCATCGACGCCCATCGGGCGCGCGAGATGGAAGCCCGGGCCGAACCGCACGCCAAGGGCCCGAAGGAGGCCGAGCTGCTCGGGCCG
>CAZKFP010000155.1:0-3723 GCA_964552085.1 uncultured Steroidobacteraceae bacterium | reverse complement strand
AGCGGCATCGAGCAGAGCCTCCTCTACGTGCTGGCCAGCCGTTCCGGACGGGTGGTCACCCGCGAGGAGATCCTCGACGCCGTGTGGGGTACCGACTTCGTCGCCGAGAGCAACATCGTCGATCGGCACATCCGCAGCCTGCGCGTGAAGCTGCAGAACGACTACCGCAGTCCCCGCTTCATCGCCACGGTGCCCGGGCAGGGATACCAGTTCATCCCCACCTTCACGAACCAGGGGTGGAGCGGCGAAGCGGTCGAGGGCCAGGCCCCGGTCCATTGAGCGGACGGGGTCGTCCCACCGCGCCCGCTTCTCCGCGTCCTAGCCCCGGTTGGTGGCGTTCGCCTTGATCGCGTCGTGAAGGTACTGCGCGAGTCCCGGGGCGATCCGCTCGTACGTCGCCGTGAAGCGCGGATCGGCGAGATACATCTCGGCCAGGCCGACGTGCATCTCCGCTGAGCACTCGTAGAACGCATCGCTGATCTGCTGCCGATGCGCCTCGGCGCCGGCCATCGCCTGCGCGCTGCCGGCCGGCCGGCCGGCACGCATGGCCGAAACGACCCGCTCGATCGCCGCCTGCCCCTGCGCCTTGATCCGTTGCCAGTCGGCCTTCGTGTAGCGCGCGACGCGTCGCTGCGACTCGCGATACGCATCCGTGTCGCCCCAGCGCTCCTCGACCTCGGCGGCGTGGCCGTCGGGATCGAAGTCGCCGAACACCTCCAGGCGCTCCTCGGGCGTGAGTGAGATTCCCATGGCTTGTGCCTCCAATGCTTTCTCGACGGCGGCCACCATGCGCTTCAGCCGGCCGATGCGGTCCAGCAGCAGCGCGTGCTGCTGCCGGAGGTGGCCGGGCGCATCGGCACCGCCGTCGTCCATGACGTCCCTGATCTGATCGAGTCCGAACCCGAGCTCGCGGTAGAAGAGGATGCGCTGCAACCGCTCGAGATCCGCGTCCCGGTAGCGTCGATAACCGGCACCGGACCGGCCGCTGGCCGTCAGCAGCCCGATCGCGTCATAGTGGTGCAGCGTTCGCACGGTCACCCCGGCAAGCCGGGCGACGGCGCCAACCGTGAGACCCCTCGGTTCGTCCATGGCCCAACGATAGACCCTGACGCAGCGTGAGGGTCAAGCCCCGTCTTGCCTACTTGACACGGGTCATATATTCACTATATGAATCATATCGCGACCGATGCCGCGCGCGGTTACCGCAGCGAGCTTCGTGCGCAGCAGGCGGAAGCGACGCGCGAGCGGATCCTGGACGGGACGCTTCGGGTCATGGCCGCCGGCTTGGCATCCCTCTCGATTCCGGCGGTCGCTCGGGAGGCCGGCGTCTCGGTTCCGACGATCTACCGCCACTTCCGCACGAAGCCCGAGCTCCTGGCCGCGGTCTATCCCCACGCCGCGCGCCAGGCCGGCCTGGACGCGGTCGCCGATGCGCGCTCCCTCGATGAGCTGCAACCGATGATTCGCGCGCTCATCGAGCGCCTCGACGATCTCGACGATGTGTCGCGCGCAGCGATGGCCAGCCCGGCCGCGTCGGAGGTGCGGCACGCGACGATGCCGACTCGCTACCGGCGCCTTCGACGCCTGGCGGACTCGATCGAGCCGAAGCTGGGCAAGGCCGACCGGGACCGGATCACACGGCTGATCGCGGTCGTAACGACATCCTCGTCGTTGCGGATGTGGCGAGATCACCTGGGTCTATCGGTCGATGAGGTTGCGAACGAGGTCGACTGGATCGTGCGCGCGGCGATCTTCGCGAGCACCGAGCGGTGGGAACGATGAGTGCACCGGCCGTCCGACGCCTGGAAGACCTGCGCAGGGCCGATGCGGTCGAGGTCGGGGGCAAGGCCGCCCAGCTCGGTGAGCTCATCGCCGCCGGCGCCCGCGTTCCCGACGGACTGGTCCTGACCGTTGCGGCCGGCGAACTGTCGGCGGACGAGCGCGGCTCGCTGCTCCAAACGGGCGTGGCTGCCCTCGGCAGCGGCCCGTTTGCCGTTCGGTCGAGCGGCGTCGCGGAAGACGGGGCGGAGCGCTCCTTCGCCGGCATGTATGAGACGGTCCTGAACGTTCCGGCCGATGGGCTGCCCGCCGCTGCGGATCGCGTCCTGGCCAGCGCACAGACCGCCCGGGCGAAGGCGTATGGACCCCCTGCCAACGGCCACATGGCGGTGATCGTCCAGCGCATGGTCGCGCCGGCCGCCGCCGGCGTGGCGCTCACCGCCGATCCGATCAATGGGGATCGGAGCTCCTGCGTCATCACGGCGGTCCGCGGCCTCGGCGAGCGGCTCGTATCCGGCGCGAGCATCGGTGACGAGTGGGTTGTCGCTGACGCCGTCGCGACCGCGCGGCGCCAGCCGGAGCACGCGATCGATCGGGACAGTGCCCTGCGCGTGGCGAGCGACGCGCGACGGATCGAGGCCGCCGCGGGCGTCCCGCAGGACATCGAGTGGGCAATCGATGCGGACGGCGAGCTCTGGATCCTGCAGGCCCGACCGATGACGGCGCTGCCGCCCGACGTCTCATGGGAGCCGCCCGCACCTGGCGCCTTCACCCGTCAGCTCCGATTCGGCGAGTGGATCTCCGAACCGGTGACGCCGCTCTTCGAGTCGTGGCTGCTAACCGCGATGGAGGAGCGGACGCATGCCGACTACCTGAAGATGATCGGTCAGCGGGTTCCGCGGCCGTACCACGTCGTCGTCAATGGGTGGTACTTCTACACGCTCAACTGGGCGACACCCGCCGCCTTCGCCCGCAACCTGCCGAACATGCTGTGGCACTTCATCCGCTCCCCGCGCGTGATGGCGGCGATCAACCCCTCGACCGCCCAGCACAGCGTCCCGATCCTCGAGCGGGAATGGCGAGCGGACGTCCAGCCTCGCTATCGTGCAGCGGTCGCAGCGGCCGAAGAACGCGTCGAAGCGCTGCCGGTGGCCGAGCTGCCGGCGCTGATCGATGCGCTCGCGGATGCCGCCGGCGAGTCCTTCACCTGGGTCACGGCATTGGCCGGCAGCGCGTACAAGCTGGAGCTCAACCTCGCGCAGTTCTACCGCCGCCACCTGGAGCCCTCGCTCGGCGGCAGCCACCTGCCGCTCCTGACCGGCTTCGAGGCACCGACCGATCCAGGTCGACATGCCGTGGCCTCGCTGGATTGGTGGCATGCACCCGGGCCGCGAGGGGCGTCGGCGACCAGGCCGGCCGCGGATCACGCTGCGCTCGTCGAGGCCAGGCACGCCGCGGAGGAGGCGGCCTTCACCGCGCTCGCTGCGTCCCCACGCCGTCTTCGAGCCTTCCGCAAGCTGCTGTCGGATGCCCAGCACCTCGTCCCGTTGCGCGAGGAGCAGGTGGAGGAGCTGACGATCGCGTGGCCGGCCATGCGACGAGCGGTGTTGCGGATCGGCGAGGAGCTCGTCTCCCGCGGGGCGATCGCCGAGCCCGACGACGTCTTCTTCCTGACCCGTGACGAAGCGCTGTCGGCGCTCGGCGACAGTGGCCCGACCTCGCCTGTCGATGTTGCCGCGCGCCGCTCGAATCGGGAGCAGCAGGGTCGCCTCGTGCCACCCCTGCTCGTCGGACGGCTGAACCCGCTGTTGAAGAAGCTGTTCGACGGCATGTCACGGGGGCTCGGGGCCGCGCCGTCGGAGCGTGCCCTCGTCTCGGGCACGCCCGCATCGCCGGGTCGCGCCAGCGGGGCGGTCCGGGTGATCCGAGGCCCGGAGCAGTTCG
>CAZKFP010000154.1:0-10516 GCA_964552085.1 uncultured Steroidobacteraceae bacterium | reverse complement strand
ACCCTTGCGGACTTCCTGGAGCCGCCGCAACCTGCGTCGTGAACCCCCGAGGAAGCCCATGAACCCATCCGACCGCACGGCCTACCTGATGCTCACCGGCATGGCGATCTGCTTCGGCGGCACCTGGGTCGCCGGCGCCATCGCCGTGGACGCGGCGTCGCCATTCACGATCGCCGCCGTGCGCTTCGGGATCGCCTCGATCCTGCTCTTCGCCTGGGCTCGCCTCACCCGCCGCCCGCTGTCGCCCCTGGCCCGCAGCGACTGGCCGATGGTGGCCGGGCTGGGCGTGACCGCGGTCGCCGGCTACAACTGGCTCTTCCTCACCGGCCTGACGCTCGCGCCGGCAAGCGACGGCGCGATCATCGTCCCCGGCCTCGCCCCCGTCTTCACGGCGGTGATCGCCGGGGTCGTGCTGGGCGAGCGGCTCGGCGTCCGCGGCGCGATCGGCC
The DNA here is from genome assembly GCA_964552085.1 of uncultured Steroidobacteraceae bacterium. GTDB lineage: Bacteria > Chloroflexota > Limnocylindria > QHBO01 > QHBO01 > JACDBZ01. Next base: position 10,067 of record CAZKFP010000154.1, on the reverse strand, counting down.
TGGCCGTGGCGGCGGTCGGCCTCTTCCTCGTCGTGAACCCAACCGGGGGCACGGACGAGCGGCGCCTCCTCGGCGACCTGATGTTCATCAGCGGGGCGGCGCTATGGGGCGTCTACTCCGTGCTGGCACGGATCGCGAGCCGCCGGTTCAGCGCGGTGAGCGCGACGCTCTACGGCACCGCCCTCGGGACGCTGATCCTCGTCCCCCCGGCGCTCCTCGAAGGTGGCGTCGGCCGGCTGGCCGCCGCGCCGCCGGAGGCGCTTCTCGGCATCGCCTACCTGGCCGTCTTCGGCACCGTGGCGGCATTCGTCCTGCTGAACATGGGCGTCGCGCGCATCGGTGCGGCGCGCGCCAGCGCGTTCGCCCTGCTCGTGCCGGTCGTCGGCGTCCTGTCGTCGGTCGCGCTGCTCAACGAGACGCTCGGCCCGCTCACCCTCGTCGGCGGCGTGATCGTCCTCGCCGGCCTGTGGCTGATCGAGCACCGGGGCACGCACCGCACGGCGTCCGGCGAGCCGGTCCCGGCAGCGGCGTCGGACGCGACCTAGCCCGTCCAGCCCGCGGCTGCGGCCCTACGTCACTTGACGTAGGCCAGCCTGTGCGCATCGGCCCTTTCGGTGACCGGCCCGCAGGGGCAGAGTGGAAACCGGCCTACCCTCCCTCCAGCGGAACCCCGTCACCACCCGAGCGGTGACGGGGTTTTCGTCAACCCGCCTGCTCGCGGCCGCGCCGCAGGTCAGCGCTGGCGCGGGTCCAGGGCGTCGCGCAGCCCGTCTCCGAGGAACGAGGCGCTCATGACGACCATGACGAGCACGAGCCCCGGCCACACGACGAGCCACGGATTGCGGAAGAAGTACGTCTGGGCCTCCGTGAGCATGTTGCCCAGGCTCGCCTCGGGCTGGCTGATGCCGAAGCCGAGGAAGCTGAGCGCCGCCTCCACGACGACCGAGTCGGCGACGCCGAGCGTGGCGGCCACGATGATCGGCGCCAGGGCCGGCGGCAGCATGTGGCGCGCGATGATGCGCAGCGGGCTTGCGCCGAGCGCGCGCGCGGCCTGGACGTAGTCGACGTCACGCAGGCGCAGGAACTCGGCGCGGACGAGCCGCGCGGCGAGCGTCCACGACGTGATGCCGATCGCGATGATGATCACCCAGATGCTGCCGCCGCCCCAGAAGCTGACGAGCGCCAGGATGACGAACAGCCCGGGCAGGCTGAGGACAATGTCGACGAAGCGCATGAGCAGGTTGTCGACCCACCCGCCGAAGTAGCCCGCGACCGAACCGATGCTGACCCCGAGTCCGACGATGATGACGACCGCCGCGACCCCGATCGAGAGGCTCGTGCCGGTCGCCTTCGCGACGCGCGCCAGGACGTTCTGCCCGATGTCGCTGTAGCCGAGCGGTGCGAACACGAGCTCGCCTTCGGCACCGATGCCGATCTCCGGCGGCGCGTTGACCTTCGCGAGCAGCGCCTGGCGCCAGGCGTCGCCGGTGAGCGCCGGGAGGGCGATCGAGCCCACGACGAGCAGCCCGAGCACGACGAGGCCCGCCACCGCCAGCCGGTTTCGAAGGAAGCGCCCGCGTGCCAGGTGCCAGTACGTGCGCACCGGCGTCTGGTCGAGGCCCTCGGTGTCGGCCTCGTCCTCGAAGGTGCGACGGGAGACCGCGGCGAGCCGGGTCATCGGTGCGGCTCCATCAGCTGAGCTTGATCCGCGGGTCCGCGACCGCGTACGCGACGTCCGCCAGCAGGTTGCCGATCACGACCCCCAGCCCGCCGATCATCACGAACGCCAACACGACCGGGTAGTCGCGCTGCGCGACCGCGTCGACGCCCATGAGCCCGACGCCGGGCCAGGTGAAGATGGCCTCGGTGATCGCGGCCCCGGCGAGAAGGCTCGGCATCGTCAGGCCGAGAAGCGTGATGACCGGGATGAGGGCGTTGCGCAACGCGTGCCGGTACGTCACGCGGCGCTCCGGCAGGCCCTTCGCACGCGCCGTGCGCACGAAGTCCTGCTGGAGCACCTCGAGCATCGAGGCGCGCACGTACCGCGACCAGCCGGCGATCTGCTGAACCGCCAGGCTCGTGACCGGCAGGACGAGGTGCCAGCCGATGTCGAGCGGGTCGCCCTCGCGCCCGAAGCTCTCCATCCCGAAGAGCGGGAACCAGCCGAGGACGACGCCCCCGAAGAAGAGCAGGTAGAGGCCCAGCAGGAACGAGGGGATGGCGTACCCGACCGTGGCCAGGCTGCTGATGACCCGATCGGCGATGCTGTACTGCCGGACCGCGGCCAGGATGCCGAGCGGGATGGCGACCGCGACCGTCAGGAGGAGCGCGGCGCCGCCGAGCAGGAGGGTCGCCGGCAGACGTTCCGCGATCTTGTGCAGCACCGGCTGGCCGTCCAGGAACGAGTAGCCCCACGCCTCCGGCCGCCAGACCTGGACGTACGTGCTGAGCCAGCTCCAGAACTGCTCGTGCACCGGACGGTCGAGCCCGTAGAGGCGGATCAGCCCCTCGAGCTGCTCGGGGCGGACCGTCGGCGTCCGAAACCGATCGATCGGGTCGCCCGGGGCGAGGTGGATGAGGGAGAAGCTGATGACGGCGACGCCGAACAGGATCGGCACGGCCTGCAGCAGGCGTCTCGCGATGTAGCCGGCCATGGCGGTGCCTCTCGTCGAATGCGGTGGATGGACCGATGGCGCCCGCGTGCGCGGGCGCCATCGGCTTCGAGCGTTCTGCTCCTACGACTCCGGGATCACGATCTTGTGCCGCTGCCAGAGCCAGGTCGGCGAGGTCAGGTTGAACTCGCCATCGGTGAACCGCATGTCAACGTGCATGCCGTCCCGAACGAGCGGCGCGTACGCGAACAGGTACGGCTGCTCCTCGGCCAGGATCTCCTGGAACCGGAAGTAGAGCTCGCGGCGCTCGTCCTGGTCACTCGTGGCCAGACCGTCCTCGATGATCTCGTCGACCTCCTCGTTGCAGTAGCCGATGTAGTTGAACGTCTCGGGCCGCTCCTCGGTGCTGACCTCGTCGCAGTGCCAGAGGCTGTACGGATCCGGATCGACGCTCGCCGACCAGCCGCCGAAGTAGGCGTCGAAGCCGTCCTCGGCCCAGGCGCGGTCGAGCGCCGGCAGGAGCACCGTCTGGAAGTCGGCCGGGTTGACCGTGATTTCGGTGCCGCACTCACGCACCTGCTCCGCGAAGAGCTGCATAAAGTTGATGCGATCCGACTGGCCGGCCCGAACGAGCACCTCTGCCTCGAGGCGCTGCCCGTCCTTCTCGTAGATGCCGTCGTCGCCCAGCGTCCATCCGGACTCCTCGATGAGGTCCTTAGCGGCATCGACATCACGTTCGACGCCCTGGACGTCGGGGTTGAAGGCCCACGACGCGGGCGGCGTCTCCGACTCGGTCGCCAGAGCCGTGCCGTTCGTCGCCGCGTCCACCGTGCCCGCCTTGTCGATGCACAGCTGCATCGCCCGCCGCAGGTTGACGTCGCTGAAGATGCGTCCCTCGCGAACGTTGAACTGCAGCTCGAGGTGGAGGAAGCCGGGGTACTCGGCGATCTTCACGCCCTCGCTGTTGCGAACGGCCTCGAACGCGTCGGGGGTCATCTCCTCCACGTAGTCGACCTGGCCCGCGGCCAGCGCGCTCGCCGCGGCGACGAGGTCGGTGATGATGATGAAGTTCATCGTCGGCGTCGCCGGCGTCCCGCCGTGGTAGTCCTCGTGCGCGGTGAGCACGACGCTCTGGCCGACGTTGAACTCGGCCAACCGATACGGCCCGGTGCCGATCGGGTCACGCTGGAACGGCAGGAGGCTGTAGACCGCGGCCACCGCGTCGAGGCCATCGGCCTCGAGCGAGTTCGCCACGCCGAGCAGGTCGGTCGACAGGACGCCGCCGTAGCTGCACGGATCGAAGGCTCCGTCGAACGTGTGATCCTCTCGCCTTGGCAGCTCGACGCCGGCCTGGGTGAGCAGCTCCTCCGCGGATGCCAGGGCGGCTTCGCAGCCCGCGGCGTCCGGCTCATCGGCACCTGCCGGCTCGGCGATCGCGTCCGACGCCGCGCGCACCTCGCCCGGGTCGAGCGACGCGGCCGCGCCGGTGAACTCGTCGTAGGCCGCCTCGATGACCGCCTGCGACTCGATGCCGAGCGTCGGCAGGATGACCGTCGTGAACGGCGAATACGGCTGCAGGAGCGTGATCGCCACCGTTCGGTCGTCGAGCGCCTCGACTGACTCGACGAAGCCGGCCAGGCAGATCGACGGGTTGTACGTGCAGTTCTCGCTGATCGCGAGGTCGTAGCTGAACTTGACGTCGTCGGCCGTCACCGGATCGCCGTTGTGGAACGTCGCCTCGACGAGGGTGCAGGTGTAGACGATCTCGTCGGCATCCGGCTCGCACTCGGCGAGGTTCGGCACCGACTCGATCGCATCGTTGTACTGGTACAGCGCGTCGTAGATGAAGGCCGCCAGGTCGGCGGTCGGGTCGTCATCGGCGCCGTTGCTGATCTTGCCGGGCTGGCCGTCGATGACCCAGGTGATAGAGTCGCGGTTGCCGGAGGCACCGCCCGGGTCGCCAGACGAACCGGGATCAGTGGAGGGTGAATCGGATCCCGTGGCCCCACCCGACGGGCTCACTCCCGTTCCGCCACAGGCGGAGAGCAGCAAGCTGACGGTCGCGGCCAACGCGGCGTATTGCCACCTGCGACGATGCATGTGTGTTCGTTCCTCCAGGACTTCGAGCCGGATGCGAGGTCGGGCGGACGATCGGCGAGGATGAGACGGACCAAGACTCCCCGTGACCGATGCGCCGCCCGACCGGCATCCATTTCCTGCCTGCCAGTGGATTCAGTCAGGCTGAACACGATACGCCTACAGCCGCCTGAAGGTTCATTCCCACTATACAGACGGCTCCGGCATGGGTGAGGCGCGCGGGGGCAACGCCGGGCACATCGGAAAGCGGCTGCGCGAGCTGCGGTCGGCGCGCGGGCTCTCGCTCCGGCAGCTTGCGAAGCTCATCGACGCGAGCCCGAGCCTGCTGAGCCAGATCGAGAACGGCAAGGTCACGCCGTCGGTCGACACGCTCTACCTGCTCGGCGGGGCGCTCGGCACGCCGGTGGGCTCGTTCTTTGGCGAGCCCGCCGTCGGCGACGAGCCCTCCGAGGCCGGAGGCGCGGCGGTCGTCCGTCGGGATCGCCGCCAGCGGATCAGCCTCCAGCACGGCGTGACGTGGGAGAACCTGCTCCCCCGCGAGGAGTCGGGCCTGCGCTTCATGGAGATTCGCTACGCGCCGGGCGCGCACTCCGGGGAACACCTGCTGCGCCACCGCGGTCGCGACCTGTTCCTCGTCCTCGACGGCGAGCTCACGATCCATGTCGGCTTCGGCGAGCATCGGCTCAGCGCGGGTGACTCGATCAGCTTCGGCGACTTCCAGCCCCACCGGCTGAGCAACGAGCGGGACGAGGAGGCGCGCGCCATCGTCTGCGTGATCGGGGACGACGAGGGGCACGGTCCGGCCGAGAGCTGAGAGAGGATGCGGCGCGACCCACGCCCCTGGGTCGCGCCGCGGTGATCGGCGACGGACGAGGAGGGTTGCGACGGCGTCATCGGCTCCGGCGCACTCGGCCGCGAATCGCTCAGGCCACTTCGACGCTTCGTGTCGCGATCCGGGCCGGCCGTGCGTCGGGTCCGCATCGCACCCGCCCGCCTCGTGCAGTACATACGCGCCGCGTGACGCGGACGTTCACTTTGGGTGCACGCTCACCGAGCGCCGGTCAACCGGGGTCGGCACGGATCGGCGTCGGCTGGCCGTCCTCCCCGACGGCGACGAACACGAAGCTCCCCGACGTCGCCAGGCGGCGATCCCCGGTCGCGACGTCCTCGGCATACATGTCGACGCCGACCGTCACCGACGTGCGGCCGACGGCGGTGACCTTCGCGACGAGCTCGACGAGCTGCCCCGCGCGCACCGGGACCTTGAACTCGACGCGGTCCGAGGCGACCGTGACCATCGTCTGTCGCGCGCAGCGCGTGGCCGCCACCCACCCGGCGTGGTCCATGAGGCCGAGGGCATGGCCCCCGAACAGCGTCCCCGTGTGGTTCGTGCGGTTCGGCATCACGAGCTCGGCGAGGCGCACCTCCTCGGTCCGCGCTGCGGCGTCGTCATCCATGGGCCGATGGTAGCGCCCCGGCGGGCCATGGCACGCGCGCGTACACTTCGACGATGTTCAGCTTCGGACGACCGACGACGATCCCCGACGCAGCCGACGCGCTCCCCGGCCGCGACGAGGCGATCCCGACGGCGGAGACGCACCACGTCAACGGCTCGACCCTCAAGCCACCCTACCCCGAGGGCAGCGAGATCGCGACCTTCGGCATGGGCTGCTTCTGGGGAGCCGAGAAGCTGTTCTGGCAGACGCCCGGGGTGATCTCGACGACCTCCGGCTACGCGGGCGGCCATACGCCGAACCCGACGTACGACGAGGTCTGCACCGGCAGGACCGGCCATGCCGAGGTCGTGCAGGTCGTGTTCGACCCCTCCCGCGTCAGCTACGACGAGCTGCTGAAGCTGTTCTGGGAGAACCACGACCCGACCCAGGGCATGCGCCAGGGCAACGACCGTGGTACGCAGTATCGGTCGGCGATCCATACGCACGGCGACGCGCAGCGCGCGGCGGCGAACGCGTCGCGGGACATGTACCAGGCGGAGCTCTCGAAGGCCGGCTTCGGCGAGATCACGACCGAGATCATCGATGCGCCGGCGTACTACTTCGCCGAGGACTACCACCAGCAGTACCTGGCGAAGAATCCGGCCGGCTACTGCCCGGACCACTCGACCGGCGTGGCGTGCCCGATCGGGCTCGGCGTGACCGCCGGCGGCACGGCGATGGAGCAGGTCTAGGCAGCTGCGGCGCCGGCCTCCGCATCGGCCTCCGCCTGCGCCAGCGCCTCCTCGGTGATGACGAATCGGGCGAGGAACAGCGTCAACGCCAGGACGCCACCGAAGATGAAGACGGCGCGCAGGCCGAGAGCCTCGCCGATGAGCCCGCCGATGAGGGCGCCGATCGGCTGTGTCCCCCACGCGAAGAGCCGGTACCCGGCGTTGACCCGTCCGAGGAGCTGGTCGGGCACGATGCGCTGGCGCAGCGTGACGGTGATGACGTTCCACACGACGACGAAGATGCCGGAGAGGACGAACACGCCGCCGATGACGAAGGCGTTCGCCGTGAACGCCGGGACTGCGAAGCTCATCGCGGTCACAAGGACGCTGGCGAAGAGCACCCGGACCCGGCCGAAGCGACGCTCGAGCGGCGCCGCGATTGCGGATCCGATGAGGCTGCCGACCGCGAACGTGACGAGGAGCACGCCGAACGCCGGCTCCGACAGGCCCATCGGTCCCGGCCGCACGGCGTACAGGACGAAGACCGCCTGGGTCGCCACCGCGGCCATGTTGATGCCGCCGACCATGAACGCCAGCGTGCGGAGCACGCGATGGCGCCAGAGGTAGCGCAGTCCCTCGGCGATGTCGGCGGTCAGGCGCGTCGGCGGCCCGCTGCGCGTCGGGCGGAACGAGCCGACGATCAGCGTGAGGCCGAGCGCGGCCAGCGCGTACCCAACGGCGCTGCCACCGAGCGCAAGCGGCACCGAGAGGCCGATGACGAGGCCGCCGAGGGGTGGACCGATGAACTGCTGCATGACGAGCTCGACGCCGTACAGGCGTCCGTTCGCGCCGGCCAGCTTCTCCTTGTCGACAATCGAGGGCAGGATCGACTGCGCGGCGGTGTCGAACATCGTCTCGGCCACGCCGAGGGCGAAGGCGGTGAGGTAGAGCACCGGCAGCGAGAGGAGGTCGGCGAGCGCCAGGACGGTCAGGCCGATGAGCATCGCGGTGCGGAAGAGCTGGACGTTGCGCATCGTGACCCGGCGGTCGAGGCGATCGGCGAGAGCCCCGGCGACGAGCACGAAGACGAGCCACGGGAGCCGCGCCGCGATCGCCAGGCCGGCGACGAGCAGCGGCGAATCGGTCAGCCGGACCGCCAGCAGCGGGAGGAGAATGAAGAAGACGCCGTCGGCGAGGTTCGAGACGGCCGACGCGCCCCACAGGCGCCAGTAGTTGGCGGGCAGTCCATGCATCGCGGCGCAGTCTGCCGCAAGTGGTTGATAACTGTCAACCAGTGTGGTTGGATAGGCCGATGATCGATCGTCGGCCGGCCACGCGAGCCGAGGCGCGCGCCCTGGCGCACCCCCTGCGGCTGCGGATCCTCCGGCTGTGCCTGGACGAGGCTCTCACGAATCGCGACCTGGCGAGCCGGCTCGGCGAGCAGCCGGCGACCGTCCTCTACCACGTGCGCACGCTGGCGAAGACCGGGTTCCTCGAGGCGCAGGCCGAGCGACGCGGCCGTCGCGGAGCCCGCGAGATCCCCTACCGGTCAACGCGCAAGTCCTGGACGCTCAGCTTCGAGCCCGACCTGGCCGCGCACGTGGCGATGCTCGACGCCGTGCGCGCCGAGCTGGTGGAGGCGGGCCCGGACCGCGTCCTCGAGCTCGTGCGGCTCGCCGTGCGGCTGCGCCCCGAACAGCTCGACGAGCTCGGGCGCCGGCTCGTCGAGCTCGTCGCCGGGGCGGACGCGGCCGACGATCCCGCCGGCGAGCCGATCAGCATCTTCTTCGTGGCCCACCGGCGTCGCTGAGCCGGCGCAGCGACCTCCAGCGAACCGGGCAAGGACGGGCAGGCCTACGAGGCAGTCACGCGCTCCGGTTGGGCCGCCCGGGATCGCGCACGGGCGTGCAGGGCGAGCCGGTCGACGACGTGCTCGGCATCCCGGCCGGCACCCACGACCAGCATCGAGGTGAACGAGTACTGGAAGAGCAGGCCGACGAAGTAGATGCCCGGCACCGATGTCACGACGCCGCGCTCCTCCTTCGGAAAGCCGTCGTCGTCGAAGATCGGCAGCTGGATCCAGCTGAAGTCGGGACGAAATCCAGTGCACCAGATCACATTGGCGACGTCGAGGACGCGCCCATCGGCCGTCATCGGTCTGCCGTCGCTGACGCCGGCGATGCGGTCCTCAACGAGCTCAACGCCGGCTCGCTCCAGATCGGGCTTTCGGTGGCGCAGCAGCGGTCCACCGCCGTTCGCTCGGATCTCCGGGCGCATCTTGCGTCCGATCGGCGTCCGGATGGTGAGGATGTTCCAGGCGAGGAACTTCATGACCGGCCAGACCAGGCGTCCGGTCCCGCTGTCGACCGAGAACGGAAGCTGCCCGTGGGCCTTGCCCGAGACGATCGTGGGATGCCCGTTCTCGACCGCCTCGATCGCCATGTCGGCTCCCGAGTGGCTGAGGCCGACGACGAGGACGGGCCCATCGGCGAGCTGTGATGGCCGGCGGTAGTCGTTCGAGTGCATCTGCCGGATTTCTGGGTCCAGCTCGGGCGCGAAGGACGGCGTGTACGGCGTTCGGAAGAAGCCGGCGGCGATCACGACCTCGGGCGCTTCGAAGGCCCGGCCTCCCGCCGTGACGACGTACCGATCGCCGTCGGCGGTCGCCCGCAGGCCGTCGACCGCCGTCCCGGTGCGCACCGGCAGGTCGAAGTGGGCCGCGTACGACTCGAGATAGTCGGCCATCTGGTTCCCGGTCGGGAAGGCATTCGGGGGAAGCGGGAAGGCCAGTCCCGGAAGGCCGTCGTACCTCGCCGGGCTGTAGAGGCGCAGCGAATCGTATCGGCTGCGCCACTGGTCGCCGACCCGATCGCCCGCCTCCAGGACGACGTGGTCGATGCCCCGCTTCGCCAGGTGGTGGGCGGCCGCCAGGCCGGCTTGCCCGGCGCCGATGACGATCGCCTCGTGCCGCTCAGGATTCGCAACGTTCAACGCTCAGTTCCTCCATGGGATGTCGTCCGATGCTGCGGGCGCGCCCTGCAACCCGTGAAGTTCGAAGTGAGAACTACCGGTGCGGGGTTGGCAGGGGTGGGACAATGGGCCATGGGCTCGAGCGCGAACCAGAGCTACTGCGCCTTCACGAAGGCCGTCGAGCATCTCGGCGATCGGTGGAGCTTCCTCATCGTCCGTGA
>CAZKFP010000153.1:0-10671 GCA_964552085.1 uncultured Steroidobacteraceae bacterium | reverse complement strand
CCCGACCGGGACGAGCACCCAGGGACCGAGCCAGATCGAGGGACGCATCGGCGCCGACGACACGATCAGCGAGCAGTTCACGCTCTGGTCGAACGCCGGGTCGACCGTCGTGCGCGGCAACCTCCTCGTCCTGCCGATCGGCGAGGACGGGCTGCTCTACGTTGAGCCGATCTTCCTGCAGGCGGACGGTGCGCCGTTCCCCGAGTTCGTGCGCGTCATCATGGCCGACCAGCGGCGGGTCGCGTTCGCCGAGACGGTCGAGGAGGGCCTGCGCCAGCTGCTTGGCGAGGCCGAGCCCCCGCCGCCCGAGGCACCCGAGCCGGGCGAGTCGCCGGAGCCCGGCGAGTCGCCGGAGCCGGGACCGAGCCCGGGCGAGCTGCCCGGGGACGTCGCCAGCCTCGTGGCCGAGGCCCAGCGCCTGTACGACGCGGCGCAGGCCGCGCTGGACGCCGGCGACCTCGGGACGTACCAGGACCGGATCGACGAGCTCGCCGACGTCCTCGAGGCGCTCGAGGCCCTGACCGGGGAGTAGCCTCCGCGCGCCCCTCGTCGCTGCGATCATCCGTAGACTCACCGACATGGACCTCCTGATTCTCGGTGCGGGCGCCCGGGAGCACGCGCTGGCGTGGCGCCTGGCGCGTGACGAGGGCGTGCGCAGCGTCCGGATCGCCCCAGGCAACGGCGGGACGGTGGCGGTCGCGGAGACCGTCGACGACCTCGACGTCACCGATCCGCTGGCCGTGGCGCGCCACGCGACGCGCGAGCGCTACGACCTCGTCGTCATCGGTCCCGAGGCGCCGCTCGCCGCCGGCGTCGCCGACGAGCTCGTCTCGGCCCGGGTCCCGACGTTCGGACCGACGCGCGCGGCCGCGCGACTCGAGTCGAGCAAGGCGTTCGCGAAGCGCCAGATGGAGCGTGCCGGCGTGCCGACGGCGCCGTCGCAGAGCTTCACCGATCCCGATGCGGCGCTGGCGTTCGTGCGTGCCGCCGACCGTCCACCCGTCGTCAAGGCCGACTGGCTGGCGGCCGGCAAGGGTGTCGTCGTGCCCGAGAGCGTCGAGGAGGCCGAGCGCGCGGTGCGCGACCTGTTCGGCAGCGTCGCGCCCGGGGCGCGCATCGTCCTCGAGGAGCGGCTCGCCGGTCCCGAGGTGAGTGCCTTCGCCCTCGTCAGCGACGAGGTCGTCGTGCCGCTCGCCGCGGCCCGCGACTACAAGCGGCTCCTCGACGGCGACGCGGGGCCGAACACCGGCGGCATGGGCGCTTTCACGCCGGTCCCGGAGTTCGGTCGCGCGGCGCTCGAGCGCGCGGCGGCCGAGGTGTTCGAGCCGGTTGCCTGGCGCATGTCGCGCGACGGCTTCGGCTATCGCGGCGTGCTCTACGCGGGGATCATGCTGACCGACGACGGCCCGATGGTGCTCGAGTTCAATGCCCGCTTCGGCGACCCCGAGGCGCAGGTGCTCCTGCCGATGCTCGAGGGCAGCCTGTCGAACGCGCTCCTCGGCTGCGCGATCGGAAACCGCGGGCTGATGGAGGACTCGCTCACGACGCGCCGCGGGGCCGCCGTCGGCATTGTCATCGCCTCCGAGGGCTACCCGGACGCGCCGATCACCGGGCGCGCGATCGGCGGCGTGGACCCCTCGTCGGCCGCCGACGACGGCGACCTGCTCTGCTTCCACGGCGGGACGCGGCGGGTGGACGGCGGGCACGAGACGAGTGGCGGCCGCGTCGTCACGATCGTCGGCCGCGGGGCGACGCACGCCGCGGCGCGAGCCGTCGCCGAGCGTGGCGTGGCACAGGTCAGCCTGGAGGGCGGCCAGCACCGCTCCGACGTCGCCGACCTCGTATCCTTGTGACCGATGCCCACCGTCGCCGTCGTCTGCGGCTCCCGATCCGACCTGCCGGCCCTCAAGGGCTGCTTCGACGTGCTCGATGACTACGGCATCGGCTGGGAGGCATCGGTCATCAGCGCGCACCGTCAGCCGGAGGCGCTCCACGCGTACGTCGCGGAGGCCGAGGCGTCGGGCGTGCGGCTCTTCATCGGCGCCGCCGGCCTGGCCGCGCATCTGCCCGGCGTCCTCGCCAGCCTCACCGCGCGGCCGGTCATCGGCATCCCGCTCGACGGCGGGTCGCTCGGTGGGGCGGATGCGCTCTACGCGGTCGTCCAGATGCCGCCCGGCGTCCCCGTCGCGACGGTCGCGATCGGTGGAGCCGGCGCGAAGAACGCCGCGCACCTCGCGGCACGAATCCTCGCCCTCTCCGACGAGGGGATCGCGGACCGGGTCGCCGCAGTCCGCGACGAGCAGGCCGCTGGGGCCGAGCTTCGGATCGACCCGCGGGGCTGACGTGATCGAACGCTATGCGCTGCCCGAGCTGCGCGAGATCTTCGGCGAGCAGCGGCGGCTCGACCTCTGGCTGCGGATCGAGCTGCTCGCCGTCGAGGCGCTGCGTGACGAGGGCGTCGTGCCCGACGCGGATCTCGAGGCGATCCGCGCCGCGGCGGGCGAGGTCGATGCGGATCGGGCGCGAGAGATCGAGCGCGAGTCCCAGCACGACGTCATCGCCTTCCTCCGATCGGTCACGGAGCGCCTCGGTCCCGAGGGCCGCTGGCTCCACTACGGCCTCACGAGTTCCGACGTCCTCGACACGGCCACGGCCGTGACCCTGCGCGACGCGACGCGGGTCGTCGAGGCCGAGCTGGGGCGCCTCGTCGAGGTCGTCCGGCGCCTGGCGCTCGAGCACCGCGCGACGCCGATGGTCGGGCGCAGCCACGGCATCCATGCCGAGCCGATGACCTTCGGCTTCAAGGTCGCCGGCTGGCTCGCCGAGCTGCGGCGCGACGCGGAGCGCCTGGCTCGGGCCCGGGAGGGGATCGGCGTCGGCTCGATCTCGGGGGCAGTCGGCACGCACGCCAACGTGAGCGGCGCGCTCGAGCGCCACGTCCTCGCGGCGCTCGGCCTGGAGGCCGACCCGGCGCCGACCCAGGTCGTGAGCCGCGACCGTCACGCCGAGCTCCTCACGACGCTCGCGATCCTGGGCGGCACGCTCGAGCGCATTGCGGTCGAGATCCGCCATCTCCAGCGCACCGAGGTGGGGGAGGCATTCGAGCCGTTTGGCTCCGGCCAGCAGGGCAGCAGCGCGATGCCACACAAGCGCAATCCGATCCTCACCGAGCGGGTGACCGGCATGTCGCGCCTCCTCCGTGCGGACGCGCTCGTCGGCCTGGAGAACATGGCGCTCTGGCACGAGCGCGACATCAGCCACAGCTCGGCGGAGCGGTTCGTCTTCGAGCGCGCGCTCGGGGTGGCGGCCTATGCGACCCGGACCCTGGCCGACGTCCTTGACGGCCTCGAGGTGGACGCCGATCGCATGCGCGCCAACCTCGACCAGCTCGGGGGGATGGTGTACTCGGAGGCGCTCCTGCTGGCGATGGTCGCGAAGGGGGCGGATCGCCAGGCCGCGTACCGCCTCGTCCAGGGCGCGGCGAAGCGCGCCTCGCGCGGCGAGGCGACGTTCCGCGAGGCACTCCGTGCCGACCCGGCCGTCGGCGAGTGGCTGAGCGCTGACGAGATCGACCGCGCCATGGACCTCGATCATCACCTCGCCGGGATCAGCGTCACGTACCGGGCGCTCGGCCTGGACGAGGACGGATAGGGCCCGAAGCCGATGCGGCGCTGGTGGCGTACGTCGCTCACCGCCGCGGTGCTCGTCGCGGACCGACCCGCACTGTGGCTGGCCGGCGCGCTGCCCTGGACGGTGACCGTCGGCTGGCTCGCCTTCCTCGTCGGCGTCGCGCCGGCGCCGAGCATCGGCGAGCTCACGTTCCGAGGTGCCGGGATCTTCGCCTCGGGCGCGTGGCCGTGGAACGCGATCGGCATCGGTGTCGCGGCGCTCGCCGTCGCCCTCGTCGCCGTGGCGCTGGCATCGGCCGGTGAGGCGGTCCTCCTCCACGGCCGGCGCACCGGCGCGGGGGAGGTGGCACGGCTGTTTGGCATCGCGCTCGTGTGCGCGGTCCCTGTGCTCGTCGGCCTCGTGACGCTGGCGGCCGCCGTCGTCGTCGTCGCGCCGGGCGAGTTCAACGCTCCGGGAGCGGGCGTCGACCCGCTGGCGCGGACCGCGCTCGCCATCGCTCCGCTCCTCGCCGGCACCGTACTGGCCGCCGGTGCCGGGGCCGCGATCCATGCCGCGGCCGCGCGCCACCGAGGGGGCATCGTCGTCCCGCTCCTGGAGGCGCCACGGGCCCTGGCGGGCGCGGGGGTGGCGGCGGTCCTCCAGGCCGGAGCGCTTCTCCTGGCGCGGGTCGCCTACCTCGTCTTCGGCGCGATGCTGCTGCGCGTGCTCTGGATGCCGATCGGCATCCAGCTCGCCGCGGGCGAGATCGACATCGCGGTGCTGCTCCTGCTGGTAGGCTTCGTGGCGATCTGGCTCTGCCTCGTCCTGGGCGGCGGCGCCCTGCACGCCTGGGGCTCGCTGTCATGGACCGGCGTGCTGCGCAGGGGCCAGGAACGCTTGGAGGCGAGGACCGGCGCGTGATCCCCGAACTGACGATCGCCACGCAGATCGACCTCGCCCTGCGCCTGACCGTCGGACTCATTCTCGGCGCGCTCATCGGCTTCGAGCGCGAGCTGCACCGCCAGCCGGCCGGGTTCCGGACGCACAGCCTCGTCTCGCTCGGCGCCGCGCTTTTCACCGTCGTCAGCGCCTACGGCTTCGTCGGCGACTTCGTCGACCCGACCCGCATCGCGGCCCAGATCGTGTCGGGCATCGGCTTCATCGGGGCCGGCACGATCCTCCAGCACCGCGGGCACATCCGTGGCCTGACGACTGCGGCCAGCCTCTGGTCGGTGGCCGCCATCGGGACCGCGGCAGGTGCCGGCCTGTACGTCGTGGCCGGCGTCGGCACGGTCCTCATCCTCGTCGTCCTGTCGCTCTTCGACGTCGTCGAGAATTTCACGAAGCGCCGGTTCCGGATGACGCCGTCGCGCTACACCCTCCCCGACGATCGTGACGAACCCGAGGACGGGCGGAGCGACGACCTCCCATGACGATGACGACGAGCCACCTCGAGGGACTGCCGCTCGTCCATCGCGGCAAGGTGCGCGAGACGTACGAGGTCGACGACCGGCACCTGCTCCTCGTCGCCACCGACCGGCTCAGCGCGTTCGACGTCGTCTTCGACCAGCCGATCCCGGACAAGGGCGCGGTCCTGACTCGGCTCTCGGCCTGGTGGTTCGCGGAGCTCTCGGATCTCGGTCGGTCCCACTTCGTCTCGGCCGATCCGGGCGCGATGCCGGAGGCGGCGCGGACGCCGGAGCTCGCCGATCGGTCGATGCTCGTGCGACGTGCCGAGCGGATCGACGCGGAGTGCGTCGTGCGCGGCTACCTGGCCGGCTCGGGCTGGGCCGAGTACCGGCGCTCGGGTGCCGTGTGCGGGCATGCCCTCCCGGACGGGCTGCGCGAGGCCGATCGGTTGCCCGAGCCGATCTTCACGCCCTCGACGAAGGCCGAGGTCGGTCACGACGAGAACATCACCCGCGCGCAGCTCGCCGAGCTCGTCGGAGGCGATCTCGCCCGACAGCTGGAGGAGCGCTCGGTGGCGCTCTACGCGGCCGGGGCGCAGCGCGCCGAGGCGGTCGGGCTCATCCTGGCCGACACGAAGTTCGAGTTCGGCTGGATCGACGGCGAGCTGGCGGTCATCGACGAGGTGCTCACGCCGGACTCCTCGCGCTTCTGGGACGCGGAGCGCTATGCGCCCGGACAGAGCCCGCCGAGCTTCGACAAGCAGTTCGTGCGCGATTTCGTGGCGGCCTCGGGCTGGAACAAGGAGCCGCCGGCCCCGCGGCTGCCCGACGAGGTGATCCGCGGGACGCGGGATCGGTACGTCGCCGCCTACGAGCGACTGACCGGCCGCGGCTGGTCGTAGCGCCACCGATGCGTTGGCTGGCCGACGTGAACATCTCGCTGCGCGCGGGGATCGCCGACCCGGAGGGCCAGACGATCGGCTCCGCCCTGCGCTCGCTCGGCTACGGATCGGTCAGCGAGGTGCGCAGCGGCAAGCTCATGCGGATCAGCTTCGAGGCCGATGACCGCGCGACCGCGGAGAGCGCGGTGGGCGAGATGTGCCGCCGGCTCCTCGCGAACCCGGTCATGGAGGTCGCGGCCTGGGAGCTGCACGCCGACGAGGCGCAGGCATGACGATCCTCGCGCGACGCCCCAGGGTGGCCGTGGCGGTCTTTCCCGGCACGTGGAGCGAGCGCGACTTCGCGCACGTCGCCGAGTCGGTCCTCGGCTGGCGGGCCGATCTGCTGTGGCACACCGAGACGGAGCTCGGCCGCCCCGACGCCGTCGTCCTGCCCGGCGGCTTCGCCCACGGCGACCACCTGCGCACCGGCGCGGTCGCGCGCTTCTCGCCGATCATGCGCGCCGTGGAGGCGTTCGCGGCCGATGGCGGCGCCGTCATCGGTTCGTGCAACGGCTTCCAGATCCTGGCCGAGGCCGGCATGTTGCCCGGCGCGCTCCTGCGCAACGACCACCTCGAGTTTCGCTGCGACTGGCAGGCCCTGCGCGTCGAGCGCCCCGAGTCGTGCGAGGCCTGGCTCGGCGACCTCGCCGACGGCGAGGTTATCCGGCTGCCGATCAGCCACGGCGAGGGCCGGTACGTCGCCGATCCGGAGACGCTCGACGAGCTCGAGGCGAGCGGACGCGTCGTCCTGCGCTACGCGGATGACGCCGGGAACGTCATCCCCGCCGGAAACCCGAATGGATCCGACCGCGCGATCGCCGGCATCGTGAACGCGGGTGGCAACGTGCTCGGCCTCATGCCGCACCCGGAACGCGCGGCGGAGGCGGAGGTGGGCGGGGTCGACGGCCTGCGCCTGTTCCGCTCGCTGGAACGCTGGCTGCAGGCACGGCCGGCGGCCGCCGAGCGTCGGCTATGATCCGATCCACCGCCTAGACCGGCCGCAGGAGGGCGAACCACGCATGGACGACGACCAGCGGGACCGGCGCGACGGGCCTGACCCGGACACGAGCGCCGACCCCGAGGAGGCACCCCGCCCGGACGAGGAGGCCAGCCCGGCCGAGGAGGCCAGCCCGGACGAGCCGTCGGCGTCGGCCGCCGAGATCGAGAGCTGGCCGAGCCAGGACGCGACCGACGCGGCATCGCCGGGGCATGAGGAGACGCGCTCGTGGCCGACCGATCCGCCCGAGGCCGGGTCGGGCGCGGCCGACGCTTGGCCGACGACGCCTCCGGAGCGCGACGAGGAAGAGCCTGACGCCAATGCGCCGGACGAGCCCGCAGCCACGCCGTCGAGCGACGCGCCGTCCGGCGAGGTCGAGGCATATCCCGCCGCCTCGATGCCGGCCGACGTCGATGCGTCGACCGCGGCGCACAGCGTGCCCGAGTCGGAGGCGTCGATGGGCGAGAGCACCCAGTGCCCGCGCTGCGGGACCGAGAACCGCGCCGGCCTCGCGTTCTGCCGGCAGTGCGGGCAGCGGCTCGTGGCCGCCGGCGTCTCGACGACGGTCGAGCGACCCGGCACGCCAGAGGGGACGATGGCGTGCCCGCGCTGCGGGACGCACAACCGCGCCGGCGTGGCCTTCTGCCAGAACTGCGGCGCGAACCTGCGCGCCAGCGCCCCCGGCTACGTGCCTCCGGCCGTGGCCGGCGATGGGGATGGGGTCGTCGTGGAGGTCGGGCGTCGTGGCGCGGTCCTCGGGCCGGTCGTCCTGCTCATCGGCCTGCTCGGCCTCGTCACCGGCTACCTCCTGCCGTTCCTCTACGGCAGCGGCTCGCTCTTCGAGCGCGCGTTCGGGGCCGTTGGCTACGGTGCCGCCTTCTGGTCGGGCTACCCGGAGGTCGGCGCCGGCCTCGCCGACCAGGCGTACTTCGGGCTGGCCGCCCCGATACCGCTCTTCGCCCTGCTGCTCGCCGCCCTGGCCGTTGCGGGCTTCCTGCGCGCGCGACCCGGACCGCTCCAGACGGTCGGCCTCGCGGTCGCCCTCCTCTGGAGCGTCGGGCTCATCGTCGCGTTCGTCGTCGTCGAGATCGCGGGGAACTGGAGCGGCGACGTCGTCGGCCTGCTGCGTGAGCTCACGCCGGCCGGCATCATCTTCTTCCTGTCGTCGCTCATCGTCCTCATCGGCACGCTGACGCGATTCGGCCGGAGCTGACGGTGGCTCGCTTCTGCGCGAACTGCGGGACCGAGGTCGACGACGCGGCGGTCTTCTGCCCGACCTGCGGGCAGCCGGTCGACCAGGCAGCGGAGACCGAGATGCCCCCGGCACCGGCCTGGCCGAAGCCGGCCGAGGACGAGGAGCAGGCGGACGAGGGCTTCGTGGAGGAGCCGACCCGGGTCGAGGAGCGCCCGGTGCCCCCGCCTGCCGCCGCTTCCTCACCGACCCGGCCGCCGCGACCGGTCGCGCCGCGTCGCGAGGGACCGACGCTCGACCTGCCGCTGACGATGCCGGTCACGCTGTCGGCCTGGCTCATCGGCGCCGGGAGCTTCGTGGCCGCTCTCGGGGTCATCGTCAGCCTCTTCGGTGGTCCCTTCAACGTCATCGACATCCTTCTCGTGCTCGCGCTCCTGGGTGTCGCGGCCACCGTCTTCCTCTCGGCCAGCTTGCCGGCGATCCCGCACCTGCGCCTCGTGACGCTGATCGTCGTGCTCATCGCCTTCGGCATCGCCCTCGACCGGCTGGCGTTCGGCGCGGCCGGCATCGGTGAGCTGCTCCTGTTCCTGGGGACCGCTGCGGCCGCCATCGGCGCCATCATCCTCGAGCTCGGACGGGACCAGCCGCTGGGCGGCGCCGCCGGGTGACCGTCGCCCCTCCGTCCGCCGAGCAGCGGCACGGGCTGACCTCCGACGAATACGACCTCGTCGTCGAGTCCCTCGGCCGGCCGCCGAACGCGGTCGAGCTGGGCATGTTCGGGGCGATGTGGTCCGAGCATTGCGCGTACAAGCACTCGAGGCCGCTCCTCGGCCGGCTGCCGAGCGACGGCGCGAGGGTGCTCGTCGGCCCCGGCGAGAACGCCGGGGCGCTCGACATCGGCGACGGGCTGGCGGTCGTCTTCAAGGTCGAGTCGCACAACCATCCGTCGGCGGTGGAGCCGTACCAGGGCGCGGCGACCGGCGTCGGCGGCATCATCCGTGACGTCTTCACGATGGGCGCCCGCCCGATCGCCCTGCTGAACAGCCTGCGCTTCGGGCCGCTCGAGCCAGACGACGAGACCGACGTGGACGCGGCCGCGCGCAACCGATACCTGTTCGGCGGCGTGGTTGGCGGGATTGCCGGGTACGGCAACTGCATCGGCATCCCGGACGTCGGCGGCGAGGTCACCTTCGATCCCTCGTACTCCGGCAACCCGCTCGTGAACGCGATGTGCGTCGGCATCGCGCGGCACGAGGAGATCACGCTGGCCCGCGCGGCGGGCGCGGGCAACGTCCTGCTGCTCGTCGGAGCCTCGACTGGCCGCGACGGCATCCAGGGGGCGTCGTTCGCCTCCGCCACGCTGGGCGACGACCGCGACGAGCGGCGTCCGGCCGTGCAGGTCGGCAACCCGTTCCTCGAGAAGCTGCTCATGGAGGCCTGCCTCGAGCTGGCGCGGCTCGATGGTGTCGTCGCGATGCAGGACCTCGGCGCGGCCGGCCTCACCTGCGCCCTGGCCGAGCTCACCGCCCGGGGCGGGGTCGGGGCGGAGGTCGATCTCGACGCCGTTCCGCGCCGCGAGGACGGCATGACGCCGTACGAGGTCCTCCTGTCCGAGTCGCAGGAGCGGATGCTCATCGTCGTTCGGCCGGATCGGGTCGGCGAGGTGCGAGCCATCTTCGAGCGCCACGAGCTCGCCGCGGCCGAGATCGGCCATGTCATCGACGAGCCGGTCATCCGATCCCGGGCCGGCGGCGAGCCGGTGTGCCGGGTGCCGGGCCGGGCGCTCGCCGACGACGCGCCGCGCTACGACATCTCCGGCGTCGCCCCGCCGGCGTCGGGCGACGAACCCGGGCGTCTGGCGGCCGCGTCTCCCGAGGCGGCCACGCTCCTCGAGCTGCTCGGAGCCGCGAACGCGCGTGACCGCAAGCCGATCTGGCGCCGCTACGACCACATGAACGGGACGAACACGCTCGTCGGGCCCGGCGCGGGCGATGCCGCCGTTCTCCGCATCAAGGGCACGCCGCGGGCGCTGGCCCTCTCGATCGACGGACCTGGCCCGGCCCGCGTCGGGGCGCTGGATCCTCACCTGGCGGGTGCCTCGGCGGTCCTCGAGGGTGCGCTCAACGTGGCCTGCACCGGCGCGACCCCGATCGGCATCACCGACTGCCTGAACTTCGGGTCGCCCGAGACCGATCTGGGTGCGTGGCAGCTCGAGCGTGCCATCGACGGCATCGCGGATGCGTGCCGCCTGCTCGACCTGCCGGTCGTGTCCGGCAACGTGAGCCTGTACAACGAGACGCCGGATGGCCCGATCCTGCCGACGCCGGTCGTCGGGACGGTGGGGCTCATCGACGACCGCGGGTCGCTGCTGCGCATGGGCTGGCGAGCGGGGGAGGAGCTCTGGCTCATCGGCGATCCCGCCGACGACCCCGCCGCGTTGAGCGCTTCGGAGCTGGCCTGGCGACGTGGCCTGCGAGGCGGAACCCCGACGCTCGACCTCGCCGCGGCGTCGCGCGTCGTTCG